>NZ_JAMOKJ010000015.1:0-110204 GCF_023656595.1 Coprococcus intestinalis
TATTTTACAACCATGATCAGATGATAATACATCAAATATACTGAATGTGCATTATGATCCATTTTGTCCATATAATCAGTCCTTTCTATCCTTTCGACTGATTATAGTATACCACACTTTGTACCGAAGAACAAGCGTTCTATTTTCTTTTTTCTGCAATTCATCTCCCACCTGTAGAGGAAGGAGAATTCTTGCTAACTTTTATTAAAAACCTTAGAAATATGGACAAAATAATGAATTGTTCTTTCACCCTAATCCCTCTCCCTTTGATGCCAGTTTGACTGTTCAATGGACCAAGAGGGCGTGCGGCCGAAAAACACAAAAAAAGAAAACAAAAAGAGCTTATTCCAGCGTAAGGATAAGCTCCTTTCGTTTTCTGTTATTCATTCAGTGGACCGCACTCCACCTCAATCAGAAGAACGGTCCACCCTATCATCAAATCGGCTTATTCACCAACTTTAAGTTTCTGATAGTAGTCGTTGTAGATTGTCAGCGCATCGCCAACATCTTCCTGGAAGAATACATTTTCCTTGTAAGAGAAATCTCTTGCAGGGTCGTTCTTGTAATCATCAGATGCTGCTGCAACGGCTGCATCGTTCGGACAGGAGTATGGGAACTCTTCAAGGTTCTTAGCCATAACTTCAGCTGTGCAGATGTAGTTCAGGAATTTTTCTGCAAGATCTACATGTTTTGCACCTTTAGGCATAACAAAGAGGTCAATACCAAGCTGGATCGGATCGCTTGTGAAATCTGCAACTTTGATTGTGTTCTTTTCTTTCATAGCCCATGAAGCATTACCATCGTATGTAACAGCAACATTCGCTGTGCCATTTGTCAGGTTCTGTTCTGCATTACCATAAGCAACAACGTTTTCATTGAACTTCTGCAACCACTCGTAAGCTTCTGCGATTTCACTCTCATTTGTGGAGTTAGGATCATAACCAAGGGCAACAAGTGCGATTGGGAACAGATTTCTTGCGCCATCAATTGTAGAAATCTTCAGACCGGACTGAAGCAGATCATTGTAGCTGTGGATTTCAACAGGGCATGTTTCTGAATCATATACAACATAAATGTAGTTCATCAGATAAGGTACACAGTAACCCTTGGATACCCAGTATGTATCGTTGATGTTGGATGAATTCGGAATGTTGTCCAGATTCAGTTCTTCAACATAACCGCCTGCGATCAGGGATTTCATGTAAGCATCACATGTCATGATCAGGTCATATTCATCACCGCCGCCTGCTGTCAGTTTATTGATGGCATCAGCATTATCACTCATGTAAGAAAGATTCACCTTACAGTTGTTCTCCGTCTCAAAGTTCTTGATCAGATCATCAGAAATGTACTGCTGCCACATATAAATGTTCAGCTCAGAGCTTGCATCGCCGTCCTGAGCAGCTGCCTGTGTTTCACCGCTTTCTGCTCCGGCTTCTGTTGAAGCATTCGCAGTTTCGGATGCTGCTGCGGATTCTGTTTTGTTGGCATTACTGTTGCCACATGCTGCCATTGATAAAACCATGGCACCGGCAAGGACAGTTGCCAGTAATCTCTTTTTCATAATGAAAACCTCCTTATTTTACCCTTTTATGAAGGGCCCCTTGAATAATATTATTCAAAATCATCGCTGCTACGATGATAAGAACCATAATTGTCGCCAATGCATTAACATCCGGCGTTACACCTGTCTTGTTCATAGAAAGGATCAGGACAGGCAATGTGGACTGTTTGGCACCTGCCAGCATATTACTCATGACAACGTCATCAAATGACATTGTAAAGGACAGGAATGCCGCACTCATGACACCCGGGAAAATATTCGGCAGGGTCACACGAAGCAGGGTCTGTACCCGGTTAGCACCAAGATCCATGCTGGCCTCTTCCAAAGTCTCGTTGTCGCCGCTGATACGTCCTTTGATGGTGACGATGGCATATGGAATACAGAATGTACAGTGACCGATCAGAATGGTTCCTATCCCCATAGACACGCCGACTTTCAGGAAAATAATCAGCAATGCCACCGCCAGAACAATTTCCGGCACGATGATCGGAATATACAGCATATTGTCGATGAATTTCTTCATCTTGAATTCATATCGCTTCAAACCGAGGGCACCGATGGTACCGATAAATACGGAAATCAGAGTACTCAGTACCGCAATGATTAAACTGTAGATCAAACTGTCTACCAATGTAGAATTGGTAAAGAGCTTGGCGTACCACTGTGTGGTAAAACCATTCCAGTAATAGTTATACTTCTGATCATTAAAAGAGAAAACCATCATAACTGCCACCGGAATATACAAAAGGGCATACACCAGAAATGCATACACATTACTGATGATGTTCAGTCTTTTTCTTTTCTTGGCAATTTTCGACATTATACTACCTCCATATCTTCAATCTTCGCAAATCTTGTATAAATGAAGATAAGCAGCATAGTAATAACAATCAGCATTACAGACAGTGCTGCACCCAGCGGCCAGTTTCGGATGGAACCGAACTGGTTCTTGATAATATTACCAATGTATAAGATCTTGCCGCCGCCCAGCATATCAGTAACGGTGTAAATACCCAGGCTCGGGATAAATACAAGGATGATCGCTGAAAAAATACCCGGAAATGTGATTGGCAGCGTTACACGCATGAATGTAGTGGCTGCACTGGCACCCAGGTCTGCGGATGCCTCAATCAGAGACTTGTCCAGCTTCTCAATGGTACTGTAAAGCGGAAGCACCGCAAATGGCAGCATGTTGGTAATCAGACCAATCAGCACCAGCCCATCTGTATAAATAAATGTAATCGGTTCCTTGACAATGCCTGTTCCCACAAGGAAATTGTTGATCGGGCCACTTGTCTGGAACAAAAGCAGCCAGCTGTTCAAACGCATCAATGAATTCGTCCAGAACGGAATCATGATCAGCGTAATCAACTTCGCAGCTGTATCCTTCGGCTTATGGGCAATAATATAAGCCAACGGATATCCCAACAGCAGACAGAGAATCGTCGTAATCCCTGCTGCTTTCAGCGACTTCAAAATAACCTTAAAATATGTAGGATTAAGAATCGTTTTGTAGCTTTCTGTCGAAAACTTATAAACAACATCACCGAATACACCTCTGGACATAAAACTGATATAAATAATATACAGCATCGGAATGGTCACAAACAAAATCATCCAGACAGATACCGGGCCTGCCATGGCCAATGCCGGAAGCATATTCTTCTTTTTCTTATTGTTCATCAGACCGCCCCCTACATACTCTTCTTGATGGCAACGGCCTTCTCAGGTCTCCAGTAAACATAAACCTGATTGCCTTCTGCAATATCTGTATCCTGCTCAAAACGAGAATACTTAATCTCCTGACCGTTCTTAATATCGAGGGCTGTCTTGACAACCGTTCCCTGATAAATAAAATCCTTCACGGTGCCAGGCAAATCAAATCCTTCAACAGGCGTCTTGCTCACATCCATATATTCCGGACGGATAGCCACATGCATTTCCTCGCCAACTTCAAAATCAGCCCCGCATACCTGCATCATACCAGCCTCTGTCTGAACAGTCAACACATTGTCTTTCTTGTCTGTCACCTTACCATCAAAAATATTGGATTCGCCTATAAATCCGGCTACAAACTTTGTCTTCGGATGCTCATAAATCTCCATCGGTACATCTAACTGTTCCAGAACGCCATCATGCATAACCGCAATCCGATCACTCATGGTCAATGCCTCTTCCTGATCATGGGTAACATAGATAAATGTAATTCCCAGTTTCTTCTGAAGACGCTTCAATTCAATCTGCATCTGCTTACGCAGCTTCAAGTCAAGCGCACCCAAAGGTTCATCCAGAAGCAGTACCTTCGGTTTGTTGACCAGTGCTCTTGCAATCGCCACTCGCTGTTTCTGACCGCCGGAAAGCTCATCCGGCTTACGCTTCTCAAACCCTTCCAGCTGAACAAGTCTCAGCATCTCCATGACTCTTTCCTGAATCTCAGGCTTTGGTACTTTCTTGATCGTCAGTCCGTATGCTACATTATTAAAAACCGTCATATGTGGGAACAATGCATAATTCTGGAAAACAGTATTGACGTTTCTCTGAAACGGCTCCTTGTCTTCGATACGTTCGCCTTCGACCTTGATTACACCGGCTGATGCTTCCTCAAAACCTGCGATCATACGCAGTGTTGTTGTCTTTCCGCATCCCGATGGCCCTAAAAGTGTCAGAAACTCACCTTCAGCTATCTCAAGGTTCATTTTCTTAACAACCAGATTGGACCCGAATCTTTTCTCGACTCCCTCGAGAGAAATAATCGGATTGTTCATAATTTTTTCCACCTCATTTAATTATTTCAAATCGACCGTCCAAACCCTGCTTCCAAATGCCTCACAGCGCTATGAACAGTTACATTTTAAGCACGGGTTACCGCTTTAATATGATGCAACGACTCTACTCTTTAGTGTAGCAATTTTTTGGCCAAAGTGCAACATAATTTAAAATAAACTTGCCCTATCCTGTCAAAAATTGCCATATAGATTTTTGACAATTCACCTATCACGCAATGATTATTCAGAAACTTTCCACATCGTGTTTATTGGTATTTCTTTCCCGAGAATTCTATTACTCTTTTTGCCAGAATTTCCATCGGGTCAATATACCAGTCTGACAGTTTTTCATCATTCTTAATCACAGAAAGCTCTGTACAGGCCAGCAGCACACGGCTGCATCCGGCTTCCAGACAGGCATCTTCTATCTTCTGCCAGCTTGCCTTGTCACATGGCAGCCCTTTTTTAATACGATCATAAATCTGATGCATGACTTCTTTCTGAATATCTGCATCAGGTACCCATGGAATCAGATCTTCAGCCTCCAATGCACGCTGGTACAGTCCTGCTTTCACTGTTCCATCCGTTGCCAGTACCGCAACGACACTGCCCGGATGTAGACTGGCCACCTCTTTGGCCGATTCCCTGATCATGGATATAAAAGGAATTCTCAGTTCATGTTCAATCATATCCATAAAGAAATGTGCGGTATTGCATGTCACAACCACCGCCGTACAGCCATATTCCTCCAGAAACTTCGCATCCTCCATCAGTCTGTTATAAGGTGCATCATATTTCCCATCCAGAATAGCCCCTGTTCTGTCCGGCATCGTCACATCACTTAAAATAAGCAACGGCACATGATCCTGATCACATTCTGCCGCCGTATGTTCTGTTATCATTTTATAAAAAAGCTGTGAGGCCAGCGGCCCCATTCCGCCAATGACTCCTATTGCGTCTTTCAATCCATGTCCTCCTCTCGAACATTCTGAACAATATTATCATTATATTCTAACTACAAAAAAATAGCAATAAAATCAGTTGATGTATTTTGTTCTGCCATGGTATAATACCTGTGAAACAGCCTGAAATTTTAATTATTGATGGTTCTGAAGCCACAGCCTTCAGAAGAAAGGACTGAACATGAGCGATTTTGATGAAACTCTCAACGAAGAAGAACTGAATATTATTACACTGACCGATGAAGACGGCACAGACAAGGATTTTGAATTTCTGGATTTAATTGACTTAGATGATAAGGAATATGTTGTTCTTCTTCCGGTTGAAAGCGAAGATGAAAATGCAGACGGTGAAGTAATTATCCTTGAAGTCCACCCTCTGGATGAAGAAAACGAAGAATACCTCAGCATTGAGGATGCAACTACACTGAACAAGGTATTTGAAGTATTCAAAGAGAGATTCAAAGACGATTTTAATTTTGTCGATTAATTCATATGAAGGCAACAAGGAAACTGTGATTCCACCACTGAATCACAGTTTCCCTGTTATTTTATTTATTATCTGGTGCCATTATAAAACGAAGCGATGGGAATGTCAAAATATCCTTCAAAAACATATTCCGTCGGCCCCTCCATCAGCATCCGCCCATCGGCAAGATAAGCTGTGGTTAAGATGCCTCCGGGCTGCCTGACCTCCACATTTTCATCATATCTGCAATATCCCTGCCATACGGCCGCCGCTGTCACGGCACAGGCGCCGGTGCCGCAGGCCATAGTTTCTCCAGATCCACGCTCAACGACTCTCATTTTGATGTATTTTTCTCCGGTGACGGCTATTTTTTCAACGGCTGCGGCTTCGACATTAACGCCGTCTTCATTACCAGGCAAGGTATGGATCAATTCCGCTGCCTTCTTCAGCGGAAATGCTTCGACATTTTCTACAAAGAAAATACAATGACGGTTGCCTGCCGATACATACTGCACCGGAAAGCTGCCGCCTGTAAAATCTGTCCATTCTTCCTTTGCTTTTAACAGGACTCTCTGCTCCCCAAGGTTAGCCATTACACCCATGTCTACCCGAACAGATGTTATATGGTCTCCTTCATCCGTTTTTCTGATATAAACGGACCTTATGCCGCTGTCAGTCTGCACCTGAAAAGACTGATTCGTGCTAATGCCATGGTCATAGGCATAGCGTGCCGCACACCGGATACCATTACCGCACATGGCACCCCTTGAACCATCAGCATTATACATTTCCATCCGGAAAGCAGCTTCTTCTGAGGGCTGAATAAAAATTAAGCCGTCGGCACCGATTCCCGTATGCCTCCGGCTCATCATAACCGCCAGCCGTCCTTTTTGCTCCGACGGCCATGCTGCAGGCTTTGACATCCGACTGTCAAAGCCGTCCATATAAATATAGTCATTGCCCAATCCATGCATTTTTGTGAAGAAAAGGCGCATATTTTCACCCTTTTTCATTATTCTATGCATGCTGCGGCAATTGGTTCTAATGTTTATTTCTTTTTCTTCGCATAAATAAACATGCCGATTAAAATAATCACTACCACAAGGGCAATGACACCAAACTTCGGCAGCATTTCGCTCATTGAACCGGCTTCCTTGGATACAGCCGTTGCAGCTGTCAAAATATAATTCATTATCTTCCCTCCTTGATTTCTTCATCCTGGTTAATCGTTAAATGTAGCTATCACAAAATTCCTCCGCCGAGGCTGCCATAAACCGCTCCAATGATCCAAGTTCAAAGACCTGTATTCTCTTCTCGTCGCCGGCATGGCATTCCTTCTTCAAATGATCCAGTTCTCTGCAGATCATCTGCATATCCTGCAGGTTAACTTCCTCCGGCGGCGACATCGGAATGCTCTGCCATTTTGGTACTCTGAGGTGATATTTATGAATAAAGTAACCGTTGAGTTTTGTGTAATCTCCATAATAATAATCAATGGAAAAAAACTGACTCACCGGCACGCACTTCTGAAGCCGTTTGATCTCCACTTCCGCAATATGGGCTTTCCTATATTCCGGTTCCCCGGTACAGCCATAAAAGGCCATGACTGTCGGCCAATATTCCGTCACATAACGGGCATCCAGATGCAAATGCGCCAGATAGCCAAGCATCACCGGCTCATTCAGCCGCTGTCCGTATTTATCTGTAAAACGGGCCAAATCCGGTCCCAGTGCCAGACATTCCAGCTTATCCGGGTCCCAGAAATGTGAAAAACGCTTTTCCCCTTTTAATCTGGTATCCGGAAGCAGGGTACCCGTAAGAAAAGCCTGCTCAAAGGCATCATCAGTCTGCCTGAGCTTACGCATCTTGTCCAATATCAATTCTGCCTCTGCCAGATGAATCACATATCCCGGCATCCTGTCACCTCCGTTTTCGCAATCTGCCATCCATCACCGTTAAAAACTTCTTTCTCTTTGCCTGTCCCACACTTCAATGTGCAGGACATCACGCATCTAGTATACCATTTTCAGTCTACCTGACACAAGCCTAAAACACAGCGAAATGTTTGTCACCTTTTCGCCTATGTTACAACTTTTACATAACTATGTTACACATTTTGACTTTATTTGTCACGAAACCTGTGCTATAATTCAATCATACAAAAGATAAAACTTCTACGAAACACCAAAGATAAAGCACTTTGCAGTTACCATGAGAGAATCCCTTTATCCTCTTTAGAACACGAAAGACAAAGACTTCTCATAAAACACAAAAGATCTCACTCCTGATGATCCATTGCAAACCACAAAAGATACATTGCAAGCTGCAAATGATTCATTAGCAAACACAAAAGATGAATTACCAAAGACATCTACTTTATCAAACTACCAAAGACAAGTTTTTACATGCACAAAAGACAAACACCATGGCGCTTCCAATCGTCATGGTGTTTATCTTTTGTAATCTTCAAGACTCTCTGGTGAGTCCTGAGCGAAATTCGAGTCTGCTGTGCAGACCTGTTTCTTATTCGAATTTCTGCACTTCTATAAAGCCCTGTTAAAATCATCCCTCACATCCATTGTGCCCACAACCTTCTGCTTGGACAATGGCCGCTTGATCAGGAACCAGGCCAGACCACCCAGGAAGAAGATAAGCTGGAACCAGGATTCTGCCAGGTTATCCGGCGAGAAGGCAATCTGAATGACTGCCGGCCATTGCTTCAGCACTTCTCCGATGGCCAGCTCATAGTACTGTGCAATGAGATAGACCATTTCACAAAACAGATACAATACCATTGACAGAATACTGCAAAGGGTAACTGTCACCATGCCGGTCCTTCCGTAAGGCCCATGGAACAGCTTGTATCCGCCTAACGCTGCGAACGTTGCCAGGACAAAAAACCAACCATAAGATCTTTCTGCAAAGATGCCGATTGCCAGTGCAATCGCCATAAAGAGCACTGCACCTGCGAGAGCACCGATGATTCCCATGGCCAGATTGCCCTGACCGGACAACACAACATCCCTCGTCCTGTCTGTATGATACTGATGACACCGCACATGGACTCGCCTGTATTGATTATTATAAATGGCTGCCATATCACATTCGCCCTGTCCGCAGTAAGGACACTTGTCTTCCTCAACATAAGGAGCTGCGTACTGTTTGATAATCTCGCGGAGCGCACCATACTGCTCCACCACACGGTTCGGCTGTGACAATACTGTGGTTATGCGGCTTGTTTTCTTATCAAACCCGCACTTGACCCCTTTGACTGCCTTCATCTGCTCATTGAAGATCTCATGTTTCGCCTCATATACCCTCTCCGGCATATAGGCACTCACCTGAACATAATACCTGTCCTCTTTCAATGTCACCGGACAGCCGTCAATCACTTCCGCAGCAATACCACCGCTCCATGTCAACCCATAAGCTTCTGACAAAAGTTTGAATATCTTTGCCTGACTCATAACATTTCCCCCACATATTCTATTATTAGTCACTGACTGTCCATTCATTATATCAAGTTTCCAAATGCACTGCAACCATTTGCACTGCATATTCAGGCATCTCAAATACCGCCGGTCATTTTCTCACTGCGTATTCGAGCTTCTCAAATATCGCTGCGATTTTTACCATTACTTATCTAATCCAAAAAGTGCTGCACCCAGGGCGCCCACAATCTCCGGTTCCTTACAGATAAAAAGTTTACTGCCAAGCTTTTCCTCCACCGCTTTGACAACACCGGGATTTTTAGCAACACCGCCCGTCATCATAAATGTCTCATTTAATCCGACACGTTTCAACAAAGAATAGGATTTATTGGCAATGGCTTTATGCAGGCCATGAGCGATATCCGCTTTTTCTTTATTTAAAGCAATCAGAGAAATAACTTCCGATTCCGCAAAAACAGAACACATGCTGCTGATATCAATGTCTTCCTTCCATTTCAGGGATTCCGGCCCCATTTCACTGATATCCATTTCCAGTGTTCTTGCCATCATCTCGAGGAAACGTCCTGTGCCGGCAGCGCATTTATCATTCATAACAAAATCCACCACTTCGCCGTTTTCATTCAACCGAATGGCCTTGCTGTCCTGGCCGCCGATGTCGAGAATCGTCCGCACATCCGGATTAAAATAATGTGCGCCCCGTCCGTGACAGCTGATTTCTGTCACATTTTCATCTGCAAAAGGAATACTGACACGGCCATAACCTGTGGACACAATCAGAGAAATATCTTCCCGCTTTAATCCGGCTCTTTCAAGAATTTCCGACAAAATTCTCTCCGCACTCTCGCCGCTTTTCGCCCCAGTACGGACAACATCAAAAGCCACGATTTCTTTATTCTCATTTAAGATAACAGCATTAGTTGATGTCGAACCGCTGTCAATACCAAGTACATACATTTTTCCATCCTCCGCTTTTTTCAGACTCTTTTTGCCAATTGAGGCACCCTTCGCAATTTTCAGAGATTCAATAAAGGCCTCCACTCTCGTTCGAATCTGACCCTCACACTGCTTGGTGGCATCTGTCTCCACCATCAACATCGGGATATCCAAACGATGCTTCAAATCTGTGTACTCATAGGCATAGTTATCGCAAAACTGCACTGTATGATAAAGAATACCGTCTAACCGATCCCTGAAACCTTCCATATAATTCTCTCTGTTGACCGCCTTTACCATACGAAGACAAGGTACCTGATTCAGCAGCTGCCATGCATAAGCCTGCAGCAGATTGTCCGGTTCTACATGAAATTCCCGCTTAAGACCTGTACAGGTCATATCAAATAAAATATCCACGCCTCTGTTTTCCAACAAATCAATAATGCCCTTGCTGCATCTGGCACCCATCAGACCGATATGCACGGAAGCATTATTTTTCGGTGCGGTTCGAAGATTCTGCCCCGCTTCACGGCGTTCCAGCAGCTGTTTTAATACAATCTCATCAAAAGTTTTCCCTGAAAACGCTTCATAGGCATGCACCATATCCAGAATATTTTCGCGATACATATCCGTGGAAAAATCATTTACTTTTCTCGGCACGTCCAACAGATACAGGAATTTATCCGGACACTGCTGTTTCAGCACATCGTACAGACGTCGGATGCTGTCACAGCATGTGGTGAGCACAACTCCTTCATAATCCCCGGCCAGCACATCCTCCAGCACTGACTTGGTAAATGAGCAGATATTCGGATGCATCAATGTATCTGCCTGGTTGAAATTGGTCACTTCCGGCTGAATTCGTCTGATTTCGACACCCATGGCCTCAAAAACTTCCACCGGTGTATATTTACATACATATCCAATCATCAGTCCTTGTCCTCCTCAATATTGTCAATCAGCTCCAGAAATGCCTGCAGACGCGTCTTGATCTGTCCGTCATGACTGTTTCTTCGATCCAGGGCATCTCCGTCAAGAATCAGCATCGGTACATTTTCCTCACGCATGGCTTCTTTTAAAAGCATCACGCCGCCGGAGGACTGCTTGCAGCCCCAGTGGCAGAAATGAATCACCGCATCCGACTGAAATTCTTTGACAAGATGACGTATCATCTCAACCTTTCTCTCATACGGGCCATTATAAATATTCAAAATCATCTTTTTTGCCAGTGCTTCCAGAGGATGCGCTGCATCCAACGGTTCCATGTAATCCAGATTCAGA
The DNA here is from genome assembly GCF_023656595.1 of Coprococcus intestinalis. Taxonomy (NCBI): domain Bacteria; kingdom Bacillati; phylum Bacillota; class Clostridia; order Lachnospirales; family Lachnospiraceae; genus Coprococcus; species Coprococcus intestinalis. Next base: position 11,424 of record NZ_JAMOKJ010000015.1, read on the forward strand.
TCACAGGCCTGAATGTAGTATTTCTCCTGATAATTCATATATTGCTGTAAAGTTTCCTGATAGTAAGGCATCAGATGTACCCACAAAATGCCCTTTCCATTAAATTCCGGATAAGTTTTGACATCTTCTGCCAGACATTTAAAGAAATCCAGAGTTTCCCGGGCACCGATATTCAAATGTGAGGCAAACAGCATATACAGATCCAATGTCATGGTATTTGGATAATATCTGTGCTTCTGTTCTTTCAAAAAGGCTTTGTAATATTCTTTTGATTCATTTTCACGTTGGATTGCCGCCTTCAGCTCATTCATATCCAGCTTCTGTCCGGTTTTTGTCTCCAGCAATTCGATCAGCTCCTGAAGCTGTCCCACCACATAACGCTCTGCTTCCGGCGAGTAAGTATTCGGAATATCCAGCACATAGCTTTCCACCTGATGTTTCTGTTCCATATGCCGAAATGTGTTGATATTGCCATCACAGATCATGGATGTAGTCACTGACATGGCTGCTTTCGGCAAGACACCGGAATCCACACCACCGATAAAATTCTTGTGATAGGAACAAAGTGTTGAAGCAATGCCCTCATTCTGTGCATAATCAATGAGATAATCTTCTATTTTAAAACCGGACATAAATGATGACAGACACTCCATGGACACACACTGCAGACCAAAGCACTGCATAATCTCCACCGGGGCAAAAATATTCGTCCAACAGGATTTCTCCGGATGATCCAGAGCCTTTAACACACTTTCCATCGCCAAATGGGTCAGCATACGAAAAGCCTTCGGCATCTCTTTATTCGGAAGCAGTTTTGTTCTTGCATTCTCCGCACGCAGACCCAGACGAATCATGGAGCGCGCACGTTCAGGCTTTACACCTGCTTTATCCTTGATCAATTCGCCATATTTTTTAACGTAATCCATACAAACTCCTTTGATATTAAAAGTAAAAATACTTTTCATATGGTAGCATGTTCACTGAGTAAAGTCAATGGCTCTGCTGAGGCTGCAGGCCATTCCAGTAATGCTCCAGGCCATCCAGACAGCAAAAAAGATGCCCGTGACTGACTTTTTCTGCCAATCACAGACACCTCTGTTATATCTTCATTACGCCCAATGTTTATGGATTCTAATATGAAATTCAGGTAACTATTCAGGTTGTTTTGCAAACATATTATTTATGCTGCCTTTTTCTCAATCAATGCCGCAATGGCCTCTTCCAGTGTACCGCCTTCAACTGCCAGCGGAACCCCCGGTGTTGTCATGATGTTGATGCCGCATCCCTTTGTCTGAAGCCACTGACAGTCTCTCTCAAGTCTGTCAGCATCCAACGCCAAGATATCCAGTACCATTCTCGCCTTGTTGCCCTCAGTTTCAATATAATCTTCAAACTCAGCCTGTTTCACTTCAACACTATCACCGGTTGTAACATCCAGCTTCGTGCCGCTGTAAACAGGAATCATCTTCACATTCTCGCACTCACCGAGCATTCGTCTGTATTCTTTCTCTGTCTCTCTCAGCTCATCGGTCTGTGCTCTGAACTTCTTCAAGGTCTCCATATCATCCAGATTGTTGTATCTGTCATCCTGAGTCCTCTTGTGGATTTCTTCCCTTGCCACCTTCAGGTTGACTTTGATTGCTCTGGCTTTGATCTCATCTCTGTAAAGCTGTTTCAGATACTCCGGCTTCTCGATAAATAAGATTGAATTGCCATCGATAAATACACTGTCTAATGTGTTCTGTCCTGTTAACATGTTCTGAACTGCTGTATTCTGTAAATTCACTTTAATCATAATCTTACCTCCGCTTTTACTACAATTTATTTTTATTCAGTAGATATTGCATAGAAGTAATGGCCGTTACTTATGTATTTTTTTCTGTACAATCATTATAGCACGATTCAAGAAGGATGGAACACCTAATTTGGCCAAATCAGACACAGCCTTCAATGTGTCTATTGTTGACACCGCAATTAACAATGTACTGATATTTATACAATTGATTCCTGGTTTATTATTTTGAAAAATGTTACATAAAGCAGATAATACACGGTAAAATCAAGGTTTCACCATGTCTTATGCATCATATTATTCCGACAAACTTTTGCCAAGATTGTCTATAAAGTGGACATTCTGAAAGATTTGTAACAAAATCTGCTCAATCGTTTCCAAACACGAAAAAAGCACCGCCCCCGCAGCTCCTATGTCTGCAAAAACAGTGCTTTTGATGCGCCTTCAGGGGCTCGAACCCTGGACACCCTGATTAAGAGTCAGGTGCTCTACCAACTGAGCTAAAAGCGCTTACCTGTCATCCGAAGTGATTACCTCAGCGACGCTATTAATCTTACCGCAGAAATCTCTTTTTGTCAACAACTTTTTTAAAGTTTTTTTGTTTTTTTCAAATTTTTTTCAGAGTTTCCTTTTTCCTGTTGGCACAGCACCCTTTTCTGACCGTAGCCCGTCCTCTATCATCGCTTTCATCATCTGTTAGTTATCTGTTTTTGGCAAAAATTTATTTTGCATCTTGTATTTAGCATATCAAAGCGCATATAATAGAAACAGTATCTTTTGATGACCAAAGCATCCCAACAGATGCCTGGTTCTGTCCCTATATTTATTTTACCGGAGGCGAAACACACATTATGGCGTTACCAGAACACACACGGCAGCCCGCTCCTAATTCCGAGAAAAGTTCCGGAAAGAAAAAGAAGTTTGAATCCAACAACAAATACTTTTCCATATGTACTTATGTAGTTGCAACTTTTACAATCTGCCTGATCATTTTCAAGTTTATCAACAACTGGAGAGACATGCAGATCTATACATCTTCGATTTTATCGACATTGTCACCATTTTTGATTGCATTTCTGATTGCTTACTTTATCAACCCGTTGGTAAACAGGATTGACCACATCCTTTTCAGCCGGACAGCCTCTCAGAAGTTTGCAAAGCTGCACAAGTTCCTTTCTCTGCTGCTGGCCTATGTCATTGTCATCGGCTTTATTGCCCTTGTGCTGACATTTGTTATTCCACAGATTGTTGAAAGTATTCTGGAACTGATTCGTCAGTCATCCTCTTTGTATGACACGATCATGACGAATCTGAATCTGTTGAATGAACGTTACCCGAATATTGATTTTGCTTATATCATCGACACCATCAACAATGCGCTGCCGAATGCTATCAATTCGGTTCAGGCAGTGATGACCGACATCGTACCGATGATCTACAATGCCGGTATGTCCATTATCAGCTGGATTATCAATATCATTCTGGCCTTTGTTATTTCGTGTTATCTGATGTCCAGCAAGCATCGGATCATCCACGGTATGAAACGCATTATCTATGCATTATTTGACCAGGAGACCGCCTATAAGGTCATTTTCACAATTAAAGAATGCAACCACATCTTCGGTCAGTATATCATCGGCAAAGCACTGGATTCGCTGATCATCGGCATTATCTGCTTTGTACTCATGTGCATTCTGCATCTGCAGTACCCACTGCTTATCAGTATCATCGTCGGCATTACCAATATGATCCCGTACTTCGGTCCATTTATCGGGGCTATTCCGGGACTGATCATTTTATTGATCATCTCTCCGAAACAGGCTTTAATTTTCCTGATTCTTATTTTCCTGCTGCAGCAGTTTGACGGAACCATCCTCGGTCCGAAGATTCTCGGAGATTCCACAGGACTTTCCCCAATCTGGATTATTTTTGCCATCACAGCAGGCGGCGCTACATGCGGCGTTGTGGGCATGTTCCTGGGTGTTCCGATTATCGCCGTACTTGTTTATCTGATGAATCATATCTTTGATTATATGCTCTATAAAAAGCACCTGAAGACTGATTTGTCTAATGTCATCATTCCGGAGATCAATCCTGATAATGTCTTCATACCAAAAGACTTTGATGCCTCAAAAGCCAATGACCCAAAAGCAGCTTCTGATGCCTCTGATACCTCATCGAGCAAAGAAAACTCACACTAAAAAGGCAAATTGCCTTTAAAACTAGTCGACAAAAAGGCTGTGAAAGATGAATCGTTTCTGATTCATTCTTCACAGCCTTTTTATTGGATGAAAACCTGTCTCCGGCTTTTCTTATTTCTGAATCATCACCGCCAAAGGTGCCGGCATCTGACCTGTTCATAGCACGAGTCATTCTCAGCAAGATTGACAGAAGCACCCATTTCCTGCAAAATCTCTATGGCAATCATTGCATTGATCTCATTATCTTCCGCTAACAGAATGCGGCGACCTCGGAAAGCATCCTCATAATCTGCCTCTTCGGTCTTCACGGCTGTCTGTGTCTGCACATCCGCATGTTCTTCCATGGATGCCTCCGGCAAACGAAGAAATACCTAAAAATCAGAGCCCTTATCCGGAACGCTCTCCACAATAATCTCACCTTCTTTGGTAAACTTCACCGCATTGGACAGAAAATTGATATCGTTGTATTGCCTGATCCAGTCTGTGCATTTCATCCTCTGTCAGCTGCCATTCAAGTCCTGCACAGTTTTCCTCCACCTTCTTCCGGCTCTGAGCCCCCGCAATACATGACGTGATAAAAGGCTGCTGCAATGTCCAGTTCACAGCAATCTGAGCCAACGGAACGCCTCTTTCCGACGCTATGGCATCCATCACTTCCAACAGTTCCATGACCTTTGAAAAAAGTGGCTCCCTGAAATATGGATAAAAGCGATTCCTATTATCCGTCTCGCCAAATGTTCGCACTTCCCTGTATGTTCCTGTCAAAATACCTCCGCCAAGGGTCCCGTAACTCATAATTCCCATGCCTTGCGCCGCAGCCCACCGGATGACTGCCTCATTATCCCCGTCCAGCATGGAGTACTGCGGCTGATAGGCCTCGATTTCACAATACTTTCCCGCCTCTTCTATCTGTTCTTTTGTAAAATTGGAAACACCAGCATGCAGGATCTTGCCTTCCTTTTTCAACTGAGCCACCGCACCAATGGTTTCCTCCATCGATACATTCGGATCCGGCCAATGCACCAGATACAAATCAATATAATCCGTCTGAAGATTTCTGAGAGACTCCTCACACTGTCTGCGGATCAATGCTTCCGAGCCGCAGCGGATATATTTACCGTCCACATATTTATTGCCGCACTTTGTCGTTAGAATAACATGTTTCCGGGCCCCCAGACAATGCAGTGTCTCGCCGATATATTGCTCTGCTCTTCCTGCATTATACGCCGGTGCTGTATCAATAAAATTAATGCCACAATCAAGAGCCGCTTTGATTGCATCCATTCTCTCCTCATCTGAGTGTGCATCCCAACCGGCGCCACCGATGCCCCATGTTCCAAGACAAATCTCGGAAACTTCCAGTCCTGTTTTGCCAAACTTCTTATACCGCATGATATTCCTCCTTCAATGCCTTATCATTTGTTTCCTATTATATTATGATCGCCATTCGCCGTTCGCGATGAACAAGCATTGCTTGCTCCCGCTCACTAACGCTCATTATATCATATTTGCATCTTTATCGACTTTTTGCACTGCCATATTTTTATTTTTCCTATTTTTATGCTCCAATTACTGGTCCATGCCAAAATAGCTGAGCATCCCTTCATAAATACCTCTTGCGAATTCCGACTGCATGGTCTCAAGCTTCCCTGCATCCCCTGCATTGGTCAGATAAGCCAGTTCCACCAGAACCGCCGGCATGTTGGTTCTTCTGAGCACATACAGCGACGGATTTGCCCGAACGCCATTATCTTTGGTTCCCACAATATTAACAACGGCATTTAATATGTGCTGTGCCAGATAATAGGACTGAGTATATTTGCGGTAGACATAGACCTCTGTCCCATTAATAGCAGGATCTGTATTGGCATTAGCATGAATACTGACAAAATAATCTGCCGGCCATGCATTTGCCGCTCGCACCCTTGCCGCCAGACTTGTCGCATTGCTAGTCCCCAGACGTTCTTCCGGGGTATTCCGTGACAGGCGGACTTCAAAACGTTCATCCGCCCGCAAAAGCGCTGCCAAATCTTTTCCTACCTGATAAGTTATATCCTGCTCTTTCAGTCCAAAGCCCTCCGCGCCGGTATTCGGTCCCGAAGGATTATGTCCCTGATCAATAAATATCTTTATGGCCATCTGTTATACCCACCATTCCAAATTCATATATCAGCATATGCATCAGATACTTTCTGTGTGCATTGACATCAGACAGCGTGAATGTTACTCTAAACATCAGGAGATATATTTCAAAGAAAAAGAGGTTTTAACCAATGAGTAATTTTATGTTCAGCCTGAATGCAACACTGCCGGTCTTTCTGGTTATTGTTCTTGGCTGGTTTTTAATGCAGAAAAAGATGTTCAACGAGAATTTTGTTGATATCATCAACAAGTTTGTCTTCAAAGTATCATTGCCCGTCCTGTTGTTCAAAGACATTGCCACCACACCGATCAGAGATGCTTTCGACCCGAAATTTGTCATTTTCTGTATGGTTGGCACCACCATCATGTTTATGGGCATCTGGGCATTGACAAGCATCTTTATGAAGGACAAGTCTATGGTGGGCGCTTTCACCCAGGCCTCCGCCCGGGGCAGCGCCGCCGTTCTCGGAATTGCCTTTGTCCAGAATATCTATGGCAATTCCGGTATGACACCGCTGATGATCGTTTCTGCCGTACCTCTGTACAATATTTATTCCGTCATCATTCTGACGTTTTGCGCCAACAATCAGGATCACTCAGACAAAGCGGCCACCATCAAACACGCCTTCAAAAATATCCTGACCAATCCGATCATTCTCGGCATCGCTGCAGGTGTGCCTTTTTCTCTGCTGAATATCGAGCTGCCGCCTCTGGTATTAAAAACAGTGACAAATGTTGCCCAGACAGCCACGCCGATGGCACTGCTTGCTGTAGGTGCCGGTTTCGAAGGCCGCAAAGCCATCAAGAAACTGAAACCGACCATGATCGCCACCTTTATCAAACTGGTGGCCCTACCAGCCATCTATTTTCCATTTGCCATTGCCATGGGCTTCCGCGAAAGTGCTCTGGTGGCCATCCTCATTATGGTTGGTTCTCCGACAACGGTTACCTGTTACATCATGGCCAAAAACATGGGCAATGACGGTGTTTTGTCCTCCAGTATCATTGTCATGGCAACTCTGTTGTCCTCCGTCACACTGACTTTCTGGATCTTCCTTTTAAAAAGCATGGGACTGATCTGAATTTGAAAATTTTTCCGTACATAATGAAACGGCCACTGCGCACAATAGATACGTAAACATTGTAATGATTCCTTCACAGCATGGCAAATAATGCCTTTGAAGCATTCAATCTGTAATGTTTCGTGTGACGTTTTCATTACATGTAATTTTTCACAGGAGGTCACACTATGGACGAATTATCAGTATTGGATTTGCAGAATCTCCGCCATCTCATCGGCGGCTACGAAACCTCTCACAAGAAAATGATGGAATATGCTTCCGGCGCTTCCGATCCTCAGATCAAGCAGTTTTTCCAGAAATCTGCCCAGTCGGCCATGCAGAACAAACAGCAGCTCATGCAGTTTTTCCATTAAAGGAGGTTTTTGAAAATGATCGATGAAAAAACAATGGTTGCCGACACACTGGCCGGCATCAATGGCGAATTAACACGATTTGGTGAAATGATTCCGCAAACAGAAAACAAACAGCTGAAACAGACATTAAAACAGCTTAGAAATGCCTGCGAGACTTCCCAGGAGGAAATCTATCAGCTGGCAAGAGCCCATCAGTATTATGTGCCGGCTGAAAAGGCCAGCACTCAGGAAATCCAGCATGTAAAGAATATTCTGACACAGGGATAATCTAATCTCATCCTGATCATTCCAAATCCTGCCGTGCTGTAAAAAAAGCTCCGAAACTCAGGTGCGCAGTCATCCAACACCTGTCTTCGGAGCTTTTCTTTTTCTTTCTGTCTGATCAGACTGTTTTCTCTTTTGAAGCTTAATTTCTTTAAATGCGCTGTAACGGACGTACATCTACGCGATTATCATTCATGGTTGTTGCCGCACCGATATCTGACAGTCTGCCATGGGTCAGTGTATTAAACCCGCTGCCGTTCTGCGTCTGATGGCCGGCAAAAATCCCTTCAGATACCGCATTGCCCGCGGCCACCCGGTCATCTACCCGGGCTGTAAACTGCACTTCACCCAGCTCATTAAAGGCCATCACCGGCATACCGTCTGTGATCTGCCGTGTACCAGCATCCTCCGGATTCAGCCACAGCGTCATTTCCTTGCGGGATGCCATCAGATGCTCTCTGTCAAGGAATGTAGAGTTAAGACTCCACACACTTGGAGCGGCCACCAGATGCAGCGGATAGTCCTGACATTTTCCGCTGTAACCTGCCGTATAATGCGGCATCGGTTCTGCCAGTTTCTCATTGACGATCAGCATTTTGCCGGTTTCAGTGCCAAAGGCCAGATGATCTGAAAATGGCAACGCAATAGAACCGCCCTGTCGGAGCGTTTCCTTCGCCTCATCGGAAGTCTCTGCAATCGCCCTGGTCGGATGACTCAGCAAAATATCCAGCATCTCATTCTCTGACCGGTCAAAATAATCATCCGCATACCCCATACCTTTTGCCAGAAGGCAGAATGTATCCCAGTTGCTCCTGCATTCTCCCGGTGCATCCACCAGTTTACGGCCTGTACTCAGTGTACAATACCCATAAGCCCGATAAATATCCGTCTGTTCCACAGAAAATGTGGCCGGCAGTACAATATCCGCATATCTGGCAGTATCTGTCATAAAGCGTTCATGCACAACGGTAAATAAATCTTCCCGTTCAAGTCCCCGGATAATCAGCTGCTGATCACTGACTGTATTGGCCGGATTGCATCCATACACATAAAATCCCCGAACTGCCTCTTTGCCTTCCATGGCAAGGGCCTGCCCGATCTGATTGATATTGATCTTTCTTGCCGGCTTCTTTCGGAAATCCGGACGGGTGATCAGCGATTTATTCACATAATCCGTATCAATCGGCGTACAGCCACATAATCCGCCGCCAGGATGCTGCCATGCCCCGGTCAGCGCGGATAAAATCGTAATCAGACGCACCGTCATACCGCCATTGCCTTGGCGGGAATTGCCGCTGCCCAGTATAATGGCCGGTGCCTTGGCCTGACCAAATTCTCTGGCCAGCTGCCGGATCACTTCTGCCGGAATACCGGTTTCACTCTCAGCCCATTCCGGGGTATAGACATCCAGTGTCTCTGCAAATGCCGGATATCCACTGGTATACTTCTCCACAAAAGATTTATCCACCAAATGTTCATTCTTAAGCACATGCATCATGGATAAAGCCAGTGCCCCGTCTGTTCCCGCCTTGATGGTGATCACCTGGTCACAGTACGCTGCCGTCGGGTTCGGATACACATCGATCAATATTTTCTTCTTATGTCTGTTGGCCGGTTTCTGCAGATCCGCCAGAGTCTGCAGTCTTGTGGCTACCATATTACAGCTCCAGATCAGATACAGATCACTGTCGTTTAACTCTGTCGGCTCAAGACATCCGGTTTTGCCCACAACCGCATCATAGCCGGCACCTTTTGCCGATGAACACAGTGTTTTGACAAGTTCCGACGCACCCATGCGGTTAAAAAAAGCATCTCCGCAGTTACGTTGAATATCGCTCATGACGCCGGAATAGACACAGGGTAAAATCGCCTCGGCACCCCATTTCTCTATAATTGCTTTAAACTGATCTGTAATCTCCCTTACTGCCTCATCCCAGCTAATGGGCTCAAACTTTGCTTCACCCTTTCTGCCCACACGACGCAGAGGTGTCCTCAGCCTGTCTGCTGAATAAATATCCTGCTCATAGTGCTGCATCTTGCGGCAAATGCCGTTCTTTGACACCGGATGTGTCTTATCATTCTTCACTTTGATCAATCTGCCGTCTTCAATCTCTGCCTCAAGTCCACAGGTGGAAGGGCAGTCATACGGGCAGGACATTTTATGAATTGTTGTCGCCATCTTATATCCGTCCTTTATCATCTATATCTATTTCTTAAAACGTCTCTTGCCGGTAAATTTTTCAACAGTGATCTTCAGAATTTCAACCGCCAGTGTATGCTTCGCTTCCATCACAAAATCTTCCCCTGTCTGGTGCTTCATCAGCAGTTCCAGGGCTTTAATCTTCTCATCCACATCCGTAATAATCTCACAATGTCCCCGGCCCACAACACTTGCATATCGGAAATTGTAAGCACAGGCATACTTTGCCGGGATCATTTCATGATCATAATCCATTTCAAAGCAAACATGATCGTCCTTCCGAAGCAGATCCAGTTTCTTTCCTTCTTTGGCACTGTGAAGATAAATCACTAACTGATCATTTTCATAGCTGTACGCAAAATTCATAGCCACAATATACGGCCACTCACCGTCCATCAACGCAATATGACACACTTTGCAGTGGTCGATAATATCGATCATCCCATCCACATCTGTTACTTCTCTGTCAGCTCTTCTCATCGCATATTCCCTCCGGATCCTTTTATATTATTTATATCATACCATAACTGGCATTCTTCATTGCCCCTTATAAATTTAATAGTAGCACGAAGTCCTGTTAATTGCAAAACAATTAAAGACATTATGAAATGTCTATAGTATAATTAAATTATGCGAACACTCGAGGAGGTATTATATGTTACGTGAAATTGCAAATGATTTTTATATGAATCAGAATTATAACTGCGGGGAATGCATCCTGCGCGCTGCCAACAAGGCCTATGATCTCGGTCTTGATGAACGCGCATTAAAGCTGGCTTCCGGATTCGGCGCCGGTATGGGCTGCGGCAATACGTGCGGTGCGCTTTCAGCTGCCATGTCTGTGCTCAGCCTGCTTTTCTGCGGTGACAAGGCCCATGAAACAGAAGGCTTCAAGGAACTCTGTGCAGAATATGTTGACACTTTCAAGGCTTCCCTCGGCAGTGACAACTGTGAGGAATTGAAGGCGCGCTATCGTTATCCGGAGGATGATGACCATCGCTGCCTGATCACAGTAGAAAAGGCAGCTAATGTTCTGGAGGCATTTATTGCATCCCATCAGAGTGAACCTGCTTCCGATGCACCGTCTGAGACACCTGTCAGTGCGGATGAGATTAAACGTCTGAAAGGCCTTGGCTTTTTGAATAATAAAGGGACGAACAGATTCAACGCCCGTGTCGTTACCGGCAACGGACGGATCACAACTGCCCAGGCGAGATGTATTGCCGATGCTGCAGCCCTTTACGGCAGCGGCCAGATCACCATGACAACCCGTCTCTCACAGGAAGTCATCGGCGTCGAATACGACAAGATTCCTGATTTTATCGCTTATCTTGCCAAAGAAGGACTTGAAACCGGCGGTACAGGTGCCAAAATCCGTCCTGTCGTCTCCTGTAAAGGTACCACCTGTCAGTACGGACTGATTGATACATATGCTTTATCTGAGAAAATCCATCACCTTTTCTACAAAGGCTACCGCGGATTAACACTTCCGCACAAGTTCAAGATTGCTGTGGGCGGATGTCCGAACAACTGTGTCAAACCGTCCCTGAACGACTTTGGTATCTACGGTCAGCGTGTTCCTCAGCCAAACACAGATCTCTGCAAAGGCTGTAAGAAATGTCAGATTGAAGCTGCCTGTCCGATCAGTCTGCCAAAGGTTGTTGACGGCAAGGTATTTATTGACCCTGACAAGTGCAATCGTTGCGGACGCTGCCTCCACAAATGTCCATTCCATGTGAACGAAGATTATATCGCCGGTTACTCCATCGTCATCGGCGGCCGTTGGGGCAAGAAAGTGGCTATGGGCAAACGGATCCCTAAGATTTTTACCACAGAGGAAGAAGTTCTTGCTACTCTCGAGAAGACAATCCTCTTCTTCGCGGAACAGGGACAGAAGGGTGAACGTCTCTCCGATACCATCTATCGCATCGGTTTTGAGAAAGTGACGGAAGAGCTGCTCAGTGATGATATCCTCAGCAGAAAGGACGCCATTGTGGGCGATGCACTCAAATAAATCTCTGTATCAGCCTTTCTGCTGTATATGAATAATGATTTGACAAGAACAATAAAGACTCCTTTTCATATGATATATCAGGGAACATGATTTCCCAGTACACTCATTTGAAAGGAGTCTTATTTATGCCTACTTTTTCCAATCAGGCACAACTTTCCTATAATGGCATCACAGCCAATTCCAATATCGCTTACGGTCAGATTCTGGAAGTGTTAGCCGCATCAAAAACAGCACTTTCTGACACTTATGCCTCCGGCGACCGTATCACTTATATCTTCAGTATTGTCAATTCCGGCACAACAGCCTTTAGCGACTTGACCGTCACTGACAATCTCGGTGCTTACAGCTTTACAACGGATACACCGGAAACTATCACCCTGTACCCACTCACTTACATTCCGAATTCCATGCAGCTGCTTATTAACGGCACTTTACAGCCTGCACCAACCGTCACCGCCGCAGATGGCATCACAATAACCGGTGTCTCTATTCCGTCCGGCGGCAATGCTGCATTTATCTACCAGGCTGATATCAATGATTATGCACCCCTTGCTGCAGCGGGCAACGTGATAAACACTGTCCGTGTCACCGGCGCTCAACTGGCTGCACCGCTGACAGCCACACACACAATTTCAACAGCCACTGTACCTAATCTGTCCATTGTCAAAGGTATCTGTCCTGCTCAGATTGCCGAAAACGGCCGCATCACTTATACTTTCAGTATTCAGAATTATGGCAATACCGCCACCACCGATGATGATCTGGTTCAGATTAGAGACACATTTACACCGATTCTTTCGGATATCTCCGTCACCTACAATGGAACAGTTCTGCCGACATCAAACTACAGCTACGATCAGGTAACCGGTGTTTTCTCCACCAACGCAGGTGTCATCAATATACCGGCCGCCACATATGTACAAAGCCAGACAACCGGCGCCTATACACTGACCCCAGGCACAGCAACGGTAACTGTGACCGGCAATATTTCCGGTTAGCTGTTGATCTGCTGCTGAATCCTGGCCAACACCTTTGTTTTCTTCATTGTCATTGTGATCACGATGGCCATGATTGTGCCACCAACAGTACTGATCAGAAATGGTACAACAAAGGTGAATAAAGCTGCCGTCTGATTGCCCATCAGCACTGCGGCAATCGGATAAGACAGCATGCCGCCGATAATACCTGTACCGACCACTTCGCCGATATAAGCTGCCGGCAGCTTTTTCATCCACTTGTACAGCAGACCGGATAATAGGGCTCCGCACATGCTTCCCGGGAAGGCCAGAAGTGTTCCAAGTCCCAGAATATTACGAATCAATGCTGCCAGAAAGGCTGCCGCCAGTCCATACCATGGGCCTAATAAAATGGCACACATTACATTCATCAGATGCTGAATCGGTGAACATCTCGACCCCAGAACCGGAAATGAAAATAAACTTCCTGCAACAGCAATGGCCGCAAAAAAGGCAGTTAATGTCAATTTTTTGATATTCATAACGCTTTTCCTCTCTTTTGTACACATAGAAATAGCTGTCCTGACATCCGTCGACAGCTATTTCTATAAAACAATCGGATTTCCTGTATATTATACCTTTGCCGCAATCGTTTGTAAATAAAACCCGCCAATTTTACAAAACATCCGATACATCATACCATGCCTGAATTTTCTCTGCCACTTTCATTCTGCCTTTACAATCTCGTCATACATTTCTTCCCCCTGAAAACGTCTATGCATTGCCTGATTTCTTTCAACATATTATTATAGCTATCTAACAATTCCGGTATAATCCTGCGGTATCATTGTATTTTCTATGGTATTGCTTCTCAAATCATGATACATATGGTTGTCCAGTGAGGCAATCCATATCGTATTGCTGTCCTCCTCAAAAAGATTCTTGGCTGTATAGAGCATTTCCCCGCTATACACATCATCAGCAGATACATAGATTCCAATGGAATCATCCCCAAAATACTGCGGCAATTCCGTCTTATGTACCAGTCCGGTGGTTTCCTCGAGATTCCCATAAAACACATCTGTCTTTGCTACCATGCCGCCCAACATACTTTTGTCATCACAGATTACTCCGCCAACGGCACTTACAACACGGATGGAGAACGGCTCATTGCCAATACCAGCATCGAAGTGCCGGACGGAAGTGTGTTTTATATCGGGAATAAACAGACTTCTTTCAGACTTTCTGCATAAATAAAACAATAACAGCCGGAATGCGTTGAACTGAATGGTCCGATACATTCCGGCTGCTTTATCTTTTTGCTTGTATATGTGACATTTTTAATTGGCAACTTTCTGCTCTAAAGCAAGTCCAATTAATCGATCTGCCTGATCTGCCATGAACAGCGGAATATTCAGCATATCATCATCCAATTTTAGATTATCCAGAGAAAAACGCACACGAAGCTTTACTTTATCCGGGAAAATCTCCTTAAATTTCTTCAGACTCTTGCTGGATATATTAGCTTCAGATTTAACCTCAACAGGAAAAATATCATTTTCTCGCTGAATCAGGAAATCCACTTCATAAGGAGGATTACTCTGTGACCAATAACGCGGCGTCACTTCAAATTGTGTAATTAAAGTTTGAAGTACAAAATTCTCCGTTAATGCCCCTTTGAACTCCGTGAACAAACGATTTCCGTCACCAAAAGCTGTAGGCGCTAACTTTGCCAGACGCCGAAGCAGACCAACATCTACAAGATAAATCTTAAAGGCTGACAGATCATCGTAAGCTGCCACAGGAAGACCAGGAGCAGAACTACGGTAAATTTTATGAACAAGCCGAGCATCAACCAACCACTGTAATGCATCCTCATATTCACGAGCCCTTGCCCCTTCTTTGACAACTTTGTAAAGAAATTTCTTATTCTCTCGTGCCAACTGCGAAGGAATAGACTTCCAAATCATAGAGATTTTTGGAAATTCCTTGATATCCGGGTGCTTTGCGAAATCACGCTCATAGGCACTAATGATATTTGACAAAGCTTCCTGCATAGCAGATACATCTCGTGCTTCCGTCCACATCAGAACAGATTCTGGCATACCGCCTGTAATGTAATACATCTTTAATTTCTCATACAAAGGATTAAAGAATGCATCAGGAATCGGCTCAATGGCATCTACACTTTCCAGATATACAGCAAGGTTTTCGTCACCATTAGCAATTAAAAACTCCGAAAAAGTCATAGGATTAATTTGCATAAAGTTAACTTTGCCAACAGGAAAAGATGAAGGCTTTGCCAAAGCAATGCCTAAAAGTGAACCTGCACAGGCAATGTGATACTGCGGAGCATTCTCACAGAAATATTTCATAGAATTAATAACCTTCGGACAGTCCTGCACCTCATCAAAGATAATAAGTGTCTTTTCTGGCACGATCTTCTGACCACTTGCCAGCATCAAATTCTGTAAGATACGGCTAACATCCTTAGTCGTCTCAAAGAACTGTTTATATTCTTCATTTTCATCAAAGTTAAAATATGCCGTATTCTCATAATAGCATCTTCCAAACTCCTTCAGAATCCATGTCTTTCCCACCTGTCTTACACCTTTCAGAATCAAAGGTTTACGATAGGGAGAGTTCTTCCACTCCAGTAATTCTTTTAAAATAAACCGTTCCATGCGCTCACCTCTCACATAATTATTATTGTTTTAGTGTATTACAATCACATTATTATTAATATTTTAGTGTACAGTAATCACATTATTATTATATTTTGAAGTTAAAAAAAATACAACCCTTATTATAAAATTATATTTCTCTTCTAAAAACATATGCAGACAAAAATACCTTCTGATGGTCACTACCTCATATGACTATCAAAAGGTATTTTTATCTTACTTTGTAAGATTCTCTCCATGCAGTTTGTATTCCAGCTACAATAAATAACCTTAACTTTTTCACGCGTAGTAGACAAATAGTAGACAAACCTCAAAAAAAGCCCCTTTTTTTACACATTTTTCAAAACACAAAAAAAGCCGGAAACCCTCAATTCTCCAGAGTTTCCGGCTTGAAGCTAACAGCGGGAATCGAACCCGCGACCTACGCATTACGAGTGCGTCGCTCTACCGACTGAGCCATGTTAGCCTACCTGTTCCATTATATCATTTATTTTGAAAATGGCAACAGTTATTTTTTTAATTATTTCACAATATTTTACCATCGTCCGGAACCGGATGTATTTGCTACATCTGTTCCAGAATATAGGCTTTCACATCCTCCAGTTTGCAGGTTTTCCAGGCACCCTTTGCTTCTTCCTGGGCAATCGGATAGATAATCTGGAAGTCCAATGCTTCCCCCGGCACACGGCCGCTGCGCTTCTCTTCATAGAAATGTGCTTTCCACTGTTCTTCCGTGGCATCCTTGAACTTATCCGGATAAAGGAAAAGCTGCTGCCGCTTTGTTGCCGCCAGAAACATCTTCGCCGCTAATGGTTCCAACTTATTGTAGTCATTCTCCTGAATATCTGCAAAAATTCTCGGAAGCGGAGCAGACTCTATATGCTCATTTTCCCGGTTGATCTTCAAGCCAAAGGCCTCAAATGAATAGCTGTCCTCTGTAAAATGCAGTTTCAGCAAAATGCCCTTTTCCGTATTAAACTGTGCCCGCTGATAATCTGTATCAAAGATAAAATTACCTAAAGAATAAAAAATCATCTTATCCCCGACGGTCTCATAGTTCATCGGCACATGCGGATGATGGCAGACAACCAGATCTGCCCCCATCTCCAGATACGCATGATAACGATCTCTTGTATACGGAGAGGGAATTGCTGTAAATTCCTCACCGCCATGAGCTACCACCACACACCAGCGGCATTTTGTCTTAATCTCCTGAATGGTGCTGCGAATGATCTCCATCTCGCTCCAACTAAGGCAGCCGCCCTTGTCTTCTCCGGCAGGTTTACAGCCGCGCTGATAGCCCACGGCAAAAAGGCCGATACCTCCGGCTTCATCCAGTATCAATGGTCTGGCCGCTTCTGTCATATTCATGCCGACACCAATGGTCTTTGCACCAAATTTCTTTGCTTCCTGAAGTGTCAGGGCCAACCCGTCCTGTCCGGCATCCATAATGTGATTGTTGCAGAGATTCCAGATATCTGCGTGAATATCTCTCAAAACCTTTTCTGCATCAGGATGGATCGTATGCATCAGACGCATCTCAGCTGCCTGTGTCAGTGTCGCCGTATTGTCCACTAAGGGGCCTTCCACGTTAGCCACCACATGATCTGCACTGGTCAGAAATTCTGTAATCTCCGGAGCCAGAAGGTCTTCGTCCTCCCATTTCTTCTCCATATATTTATCAAAACCGATATCGCCGGTAAAGGCGATTGTTGTATTCTTTTTCAATTTCTTATACCTCTGTCTGTTTTCTTCCGCTAACACTGAGCAGAAATGTCTGTCCGGCACAATACCTGACTACTCCAGCCCGCAAACATCCACCATCTTGCCCAGATTGCCTACACGATGCGCATCTTCCGTATTCACATAACAAATTTTAAAATCACATTTTTTCTTCAGATCATTGAAACTTCTGGTCAGTATCTCCATAGCCTGGCTATTGCCTTCCGGCGCATAATCGCTAATAATCACCAGTCTGTACATCTCGCTGTTCAGGCCTGCCGCCTCCATCTGCTCTTCCTCCCCGGGCATAAAATCATTCAGCAGATCGTAACAGCGAAGTAATGTCCCGCTGATGCTGTATGTGGTTGCAAACTCTTCCGGTGTTTCTCTGAATCCTTCTTCATAAACAGTAAAAGGACGGACAACGACCTCTCTGCTGCCATAAACAAAAGCCTGCCCAAACATCAGAGCCCCCATCTTCTCATAAAAAGTCTGTGCATCCCACAGGGCTTCTGTTATTTCCCGCAGACGTTCTGCCTGATGCTTGCCCGGATGCATTTCCCGCAATATACAGTAGCATACATATACGTTATCCGTCTCTGATTTTCCTATTTTCATGAAAGCCTCCTACTGAGTGAAATCTTCTCCTGTCTCTGTCTTCCACTCTGAACTGTGCTCATCTGCTTCTCTATTATCATCATATATCCAAAAGCAAATGTCAATGCATTTTTATACGAAAAGGCCAATAAAATGTAAAAACAGCCGGCAGTGATCTGACCTTATCGTCCAATACCTGCCGGCTGCTGTTCATTCAACGCAATCGTTTTTATTTGAGGGCACTCCTGCACAGCACCTCTCGTATTTATTTCTTCTTACGTATCTTCTTAATAATACTAACCACCGCAAATATCACTGCAAACAAAATCACAAAGTACGGTATACTGGCCACAAACCAGATGCACAGATTCTTTGCACTCTCCGCAATGGCTCTCAGACTGTTTTCAAGACCATTCAGCATCTTCTGTCCGATAGAAAGCTCACCGGTCGGTGTCTCATTCTTCACTTCCTGAATGCTGATATTCACGGTGTCGTAATCCACCTGATTATCATAAACTTTCAGCTGAGACATATAGGATTCCAGCTCATAACGCACATCCGTCAAACGGGACTGGATACTCATGGTATCCTCCACTGTCTTCGCCTGCTCCATCAACTTCATCAGCTGCTCCTGCTCTGCCTGAAGTGCTTCCACATGACTCTTCAAATCTGTATAAGTCAGCGTTACATCCTCCACATTCTCCGATTTACTTGTCACATTGGCCATTTCTCCAACCGTTCCGAGAAAATCATTAGTTTTATCCTTTGGAATCCGCAGTGTCAGAGAAGCATATCGACTGTTCTCTGTATAATAGCTGTTGCCATTGACATAAGAACTTTCCACATATCCGCCAAGATTCTGTGTCTCCTGCTGCAGCTGTGTCACCAGATTGTCAAAATCTGTTGTCTCCGCATCAAGATTAAATGTACGAATCAGCTTCCGGCTGCTTTGACCATTTTCTGTATCTGCACTGTTTGCCATTTCTTTGCCATTTTCTGCCGTCCCCGCTTCATCCGCTGATGCTTCTGCAACCTCAGTTCCTACCGCCGCTGAAGCCTCATTCTCACTGAACACGACAGCTCCGCCTGATGAATCGGCATCCGCTCCGGTACCCGCTGCAGCGGCCGCATAATTCATGCCGTTATAGTCGGCCGGTGCAGCTTCTTCACCATCGCCCTCTGCTGAATAAGCTTCTGCTCCGTCCACTGAATAAGCATCCATGCCATAACTGCTTTTTGATGCTGCCGAAGCTGTTCCATTAGATGCGCCTGCTCTGAACATACCGAACATACCGCCTGCACCCTGAGCAGCGCCATATACAATGATGCAGACTGCGCACAGTGCAATGGATGTCTTCCATGTACTGCCGCCGGAAAATACCTGTCCGATCTTCGCAAAAAAGCCTTTCTTCACCTTCATCTCAGGCTGGATTTCCTTCTCCGGCAGATTACTTTCAATCTTTGCCCACAGGTCCGGTGCATCGGATTCTGTCATTTTCTTGTAAGCTTTTTCAACTTCTTTCTCTGTCATACGCCGACCCTCCTTAACTTTTCCAGACTGTTTTGATATTTCCATGTCACTGTTCCCATAGGAATGCCTAAAACCTCCGCAATTTCCTTAAATGTCATCTGTCCTGCCAGCTTCATTGTCATAATCTGCCGCTCTGTCTCCGGCAGTTTTTCTACCGTCTCTCTGAAATTCATCCGACCGACTACTTCATTTTCCATAGAATCAGCTATTCCCGCGGCTGTATCAGCAGCTGATGCCTCCGGTACTTCTTCTGTCAGCTGTTCCCGTCCGGCTTTTCTCATAAAATCAATGGCCATATTTCTGGCAATCACAGTCATCCATGTCTTATGACCACTCCCGGCCTTATACTGATCAGCCATATTCCACAGCTTAATAAAAAATTCCGCTGTCAGGTCCTCAGCATTCTCCTTATTCTTCACAACACCCCTAATTACTGCATATATATACGAAATATACGCTTCGTATATTTCCTTCAGACCCGTTTTGTCACCCTTTTGCATACGGCGCATACACCGGTCAAATTCCCGATTATTCACACGGCCACCTCACCTTCATCTCATTCAGCTCAAACACATTCCATTCTTTATGTAATCATCCGATTTGTTAAATTCATTACTTAAGTTGCCTTCTATCATCATATACGATTTCAAATCCATTTTTTATGGGGACTTTTTGATTTTTTATCAAAATACAATGATCAATCACCAAATACATTCCACAAAAACACAAAAAGCTGCAAACAACTCAATGTCTGCAGCCTTCAACTGTCTATTCATTATTCTTCTGTAAACGCTTATGTCTGCTCTCACAGGCATTCATAACGCTATAAAATATTAAATCCGTGCGTTTAGCTTCGAATCCGACCCATAAACGTTACCGCTGCAGTTGGCTCAGCCCAGGCACCCTCACGGCACACGGAAGGTCCAGCTTAGTGCTGCTCCATTCCTGACCTGACACGGTTCACTGGTTCCCGTTGCGCGAGACCCAAACGTCAACGCTACTTACAGCGGGCTGCTCTACAAATCAAGACCCTCGGCTGAAACATCACCCCTGCTGTAGCGGATTGCAGGTACAGGGCACCGCTATCTCCCCGGCTGCACGGAAGCTTTATAACATATTTCAGCACATGGTCAGCCCATGTTTGTTCATTATACCCCGAAAAAGGGCACTCTGTCAAGCGAAACCTTCCCTGCTTTCATCTGCTTTCATCGGCTGTTTCCAACTGCCATTTTCCATCCGGCTTCGTCTATCCATTTTCATCCAGCAATGCCATCACTTTCTTCGACAATTGCCCATAGGTACAGCGTCCATCCTTGTCCGGCAGATCAGTTGGTCTGCGGATCACCCGATAGTTTTTTCTTTTCCTGCTTTCGTTTTCCATAATGCCTGTGTAATATTCAAACATCCATCCTTTGTGTCTGTTATCCGGCGGCACCCAGAAAATCTCAGAAAGCTTATTATAAACCGCTATCGGCATCTCTGCCTGCCTGATATCATTTTTTGTTACCAGTAAATAATTTTTTTCAGCATGTTCAACTGAGCAACGATTAAAAAGTCGGACCTCCGGACAAACAGGAAAACATTCCTTCGGTAAAGAGGAAAGAATGAAATGAAATGGCACCAATGCTCCTGACAGGACCTCTTCCATATCCAGCATATGATCCAGAAAATCATCCTCCAATTGCTTTGTTCCCTCTTTTCTCCCAAAATCGTATGCCCGTAAAGACTGAATGAGGGGCAGCATATAAATCCATGCTTTTCTTCTCTCTTCTTTTTCAATCCGAAAACCATTGACCCTGTAGGAACGCATACCGGCTGCAAAATAAAAAAGCAGACTGGCCTCCGGATAATTCATAAAATAAACGGTATTTCCCTGTGGCCGCTGCTTATAATAACACTCCCTGTAACGCAGCGACATCATAAAATACGTTTGAATCATGTTATTTGCAAAATCCATTCCTTTGACCGGCTGGTCAATGACCATTCTTTCAGAAAAAGGCGTATACCGGATTTTCATGTTCTCACCCCCTGCTGCCGCGACTGTAGCCTAATGGGGCAATTTTATGATCCAATGCGATCAGTGCTCTCGCAATCTGAGCCACACCGATGCCATCATTGCCAAAGGTCATATCCTCTGTTTCAGCAATGGCCTCACCGGTCCCGTCCCTGGCCAAAAGATACGCCGCATACCGCCGGTTTTTCTTTTCAATTTGAATTTCCGCTCTATAGAGATGATCTTCTTCCCTGAGGACAGGTTTCGGGATCACTATTTTATTTTGTTCCGGAACAGGCGCCAGACTGCTTATTGCTTCCGGTGTATAACATCTGAGTATTTGTCCTTCATAAAAACTTTGAGGCCGCGTGCCGTATATAAAACTGTACATTTCTGCCGACTGATAAATATCTTCATAAAGTCTGCGCATGCAGGCACTGTGATCTCTCATGCACTGCCACATCCGGTTTTCTTCGGCGCTGCCCTCAAAAATCATATCTTCTGTCAGGCCTTCCACCTCCATATGATGTTCCACGTCAGCATTCTCTTCCGGACCATTTTCACGCAGCCATTGCTCACGCAGCATAGGCTGTTGTAAAAGCCAGTCCACCAGATACGGCAGTGCATACCAGAAAAGACGGTTCATTTCAGCCGGACAGGCAATGCCTTCCACCGCATAAATATTTCTTCCCTGTCTGTCCATACTGCCGGAAAATCCGCTCCGCACAAGCGCACTGCCATTCTCGTCATAGAGATAATAAAGATTATACAGACTTTCATTCTCCAGATACTGCTTCAATTCTGATTTCTGCATCATCTGAATCAGAAAGGACATCTTGTCTTCGGTCACCCGGTCAACATACTCCGGTTTAAAAATCCATCGATAATCCCTGTCATAATCCCGTGTTCGAAGCAAAATATCTACCTTCATCCGCTGATACCTCCGCTTTCATCCAAATGATCACGATATCTTTGAATCCGCTGTCTGATGCCGGCCTGCTCCACAAGGTCATTCATCTGCTCACTAAGTGTCATTATTTCTCTGTTCTTCTCTTCAATTTCATTTAAAATGCCTGTCACTTTTTCTTCCGGACGGGGTCTCTTTTTCCATTGAGAAAAAAGATTACCGATAATTGTGTTGTTTCGTCCCTCTTCAATGAGACGCTGGGTCAGGCTTTCTTTTTCCCGATTCACCTCTTCTTTCCACTGAGACAAAATACAGGCCACCGCATAGACAAGCGAAGTCTCAATATTGTAAGGCTGAGGTGCATGCCCATCTTTAATTACAGGACGTATAATCAGTTTACCCTCGGAATCACAGGTACTGTTCAGACGATAGTTGCCTTCGCCAATTGCCGAAACAGGTATTACCCCAAAACTCCAGCCATCTTGCACATGATTCTGTACCATCTGATAAATCATTCCGAACGTCTGCACCGCTCTCTCCGATAAAACAGCGAAGTTATTGCGCTTCATTTCTTTCGGAATACGCTCATCGTCTGTTTTTGTCAATACAAATAATACCGTCAGTGGACGATCTCCCATCTCACGGTTTAACAGGTTAAACAGCGGATTAATCTTTGTGGCACCGGTCATCTGCTGCCATTCAACAACATTTTTTCCCTGACACAGCACCGTAGCATCTGCAAAAACCAACACGGCATCACTGCCAAGAAGCTGATTTTTCAAGGCTTTAGCGCCGGAAGACATATCTCCCCGGGCATTCAGAATATTCAGGACATCGCCGCCTGCATAATCTGTAAAATCAAAGCGGCAGATTTCCTTGCCTCTGTTCTGCAGTGTCAGCGGGAAAATCGTTGTCTCCAATGTACCATCTGCAAAATCAAAATCTTTTCGATTGATTAACGCAATATCCGCAATCTGACCAATCTGCTGATAACTGTTGCCGGAATCGATGGACGGCACCAGTGATAAGCCGTGAAAACTATCCATAATCATGGTCTGATACACACCGGATAAGAACGAAGTTTTTCCCGAACCGGAAATGCCAAGCATCGTAATTCTGATTTTTTTATCTTCCTGCGTCTCGGCCTTCACATGTTCTGTCCGGTCAGCACCATGATCCTGATCAGAAACACCTTCCATCTCCGATGCATCCCCGGTGCTGTCGGCATTTTTTTCATCTGCACCGACAGCCGAAGAATTACTCTCCTCTGTCATTCGCCGCTGGCGGCGTCTGCGGCTTAACTGGCCGGACAAAGACATCTCCTCTTCCACTTCATTTGTATTGAATTCTTTTTCGCCCATAAGCACTCCTTTCAGACCGCCGTATCCTCTTCATAATCATAAAAATCAATGACTTCCTCCAGGCTGCCCGGTCGCTGATTGCCTGCAACATCCACATAGACAATCTTAAAATCGCACCTGCGCTTCAATGCCTTTATGTGATTGACCAACTGTTCAACTGCTTCACTGTCTGTATTCAACGGATAATCACTGATAATAACCAGGCGGTATACATCCTTTATCTCTTCTTCCCACCTATTTTCCTCACTTCCCGGCAAATAATCCTCTAAAAGTCCGCAGCAGAGCACTAACATCTCTGTCAGGTCATATTTCTCAACATTTTCATCCAACCCGGCACGAAAGCCAAAAGGATACTGCTCAAAAGCTCTGGCAAAAGCATTTTGATTGCCGTACACAAAGGCCTGGCTGTATACTGCCGCTCCCTTATTTTCATAAAAAGCCTGCACATGATTCAGCATTTCTGTCATTGGAGACATTCTGACAGTGCCTGTCTGATTTGAACTTTCCCGCTTCATCAGGCAATAACACACAGACAGATTTTGTATATTTGATTTTTCTTTTTCCATGACTTCCTCCTATGCAAGCGCCATCAACAATTGGTTTTTCAACAACTGATTGTCATCCATGACCTGTCTGCCGTTTTTCTCTGTTACTGTCTTCAAATACCGTTCTTTGATGACATCTTCAATATCAAATACAACCGCCGTCTTCCCACGGTCTGTTTTTCCATCTGCATCCACCATTCGAAACATGTATTCACTGCCCGAATAAGCCGTTGGAACAAATAATACCGCTGACCTGATGGGTGTCTCATTTCTGCAGAAGACACGTTCTAAATCTTCGTCTGTAGGACTGCTGTCCGTAAACAACATTAAAACTCTTTCTCCCGCCGTCACTGCAGACAGCTTCTCCAGAGACATTCTGACTGCTGTTCCGAGACGCTCATAACTGTCTACACCGCCGCCGCTCACCTCATGTGTCAGCATTGCATCCAATACATCTGTTGATACCGATGTAAAATCTTTATTCTTCCACTGCTTACTTTCCGCCTCATCCGACAAAAAAGTCACACCAAAGCGGACACGCCCTGTTCCGGACTGACAGGCCTGCATCACATCCCTGCAGAATATGTAAATGACCGGCAAAATATTTTTCGCAGAGGATGTATAATCAAATACAAAATCGATGGTTGTGTCATTCTGCAGACCGATTTTAACATTGCGATGACTGTTTCCAGATGGTCGAATACTGCCTCCCGGGTTAAATATCGGATTGGTATCCGCTCCGGGACGTCCGCCTCTCCGTACCGGCCGGCTCATAGGTCTTTGCGGTCCTCTGATTGGTTCTGTTCCCCATTTTTCCTCTCTCATCGTCCATTCTTCCTTTCAAAATCTGATTATTCAATTCTGTCAATCACAATTTTGACATCTGCATCATAGATTTCCGTTCCTTCTTCCAGATTGTTTCCTGATGCCCCGCGCACCCTGCAGTTTTCATTCAAAGGCATAAATTGCAGAACACAATGGCCATCCGGTCGAATAATATAATAAAAAGCGCCAATTTCCTTCTGCACCATCTGACTGCCGGATAAACAATCTGCACCCATGATATTTTTACCATAAACCAGCGGAACTGCTGAATTGGCATTCACACAAAAATTTTGACGGACATCTTTCAGGCCTTCACTGCTGATATGGCAATATACTTTGCAAAAAGCCAGACCTTTATCAAAATCATGCCCGCACTCCAGCCAGTTTCTTAAAAAGTAATCTCTGTACCACTGTGTGTCCACAATTTCCAGAAACTGCTGATAATCTTCAATGACCTGATCGATATCGGTGTAACCCTCTGCCGTATTGGTGAACAGTTTGCGCATGATTTCCACCAGTTCAGAATACTCCAGTGCTGTCTCCGATTTTTCACCCATATCCAATACAAAGGCTTTCTCCGGATCAGACAGATAACTGTCGTCTTTGAAATATGGATGTCCCTCCATGATTTCATATATAATCAGGCCTGCTGCATAAAGATCCCATTGATGGCTGAACTGACGTTTTGTATCTTTCGGAAGATTTTTAAGTCGATAAGCCTCCGGATGCACATAACCCGGCGTTCCGCCCAGGTACACATTATCTTCCCGGATATGATTCTGCGCAATCAGCATATCAAAATCAATGATTTTCAACTGCTGGAAAGGCATACCGTTCTCCCATTCTATTTTCACCATCATATTGGACGGCTTGAGATCACGATGAACATAATACCTGTTGTTGTAAGGTTTCGCATAGGCCCTGATGGCCAGAAGCAGCTGACGGATCAGGTCCAGGCAGCGCCAACTGGTATCACTTCTGTCGGACAGATTGTGGATGGCGGCTATATACTCGCCCAACTCCTGGCCTTCCACCAATTCCAGTACAACAAAAAACACAGGTACTTTGCCGCATATAGCCTCTCCGGAAGTAATGGTCTGCATCAAAAAAGGAGAAACAATATTGACTTCTGCCTGCTGCTGCAGCAATGTCTGCTCGCGCTGCAGATCCCTTTCTGCTTTCTTACTTTCTGTTGAGGATGTTTTCTTTTTCTCAGTGACCGTACTGCCATCATAAACCTGTTTTTTGGTTTTTCTCTGACTCATCAGCGTCTCAAGATCACCATTATGTGTTTCACCTTCTGCGCCGCTGTGTTTTGTGGTTTTTTCAACCATCTTTGCCGCTGTCTGCGGCTGCGCCTCCTGCGGTTCAAAGCGCCCCACATATTTCACCATGTATTCTCTCTGCGGACACTGATGTCTGCAGGAATGGCAAAACAGATTTCTGCCAAGCTCCGGCTCATCTTGATAAGCCTGACAAACCGGACGGGCTTTTCCCATATATTTCAGCGGATTGCCATGTACCGGCTTCGCATCTTCTGTAAACATCAGGCAGGACCATTCTCCATATTCCTTCGGCGGAATTGCATTGATAACGTCTCCCTTTTTAAACATGCGCTGCTGCCTCCTCTTTTGCTGATGCATCACTCTCATCTGTCTCTGTTTCATCGGCATTGTCCGTCGGATTAAGATGATTGTTATTATAAATTCTATTGCAGACATCGATCAGATCCTCAAACATCGTCGCACCATAACTGGATGTGCCGCTGCCGTCCACCTTATATTTATTCAGAACAATAATATACTGCGGATCGTCTGCCGGTACGTAAGACGTCAGCCAGATATTGTTATAACCGCTGTAACCGCCGAAAGAACCGTCAATCTGGCCTGTACCGGTTTTGCACCCAATGCCGATACTTTGACCATTCACAACAAGATCCATCCCGGATTCCTGCTTCAGCGCCTCACCTTTGCCTTCCATGGCGTCTCGAATAACCTCGGATGTCCCCGGGCTCATAATATGCATATAACCGGTGTCTATTTTCTCTTCCTGAACAATTTCACCTTTGCTGTATGTGCTTCCCTCTGCAGTTTTTTTCTCCTTGGTTCTGTAAACCTGCTGAATCATATGTGGCTTTGCAATCTGTCCGTCACAGGCAGCTCCCATGGTCAACATCGCCACATGCATGGCACTCATCTGGACATTTTGCTGCCCGATGGCTGTCCTGGCCAGTTCTTCATCATTATTATTAAAGTCATATTTTGAAAGCATCATTCCAAAGTCAAAGTACTGCGGTGTGCCGATACTGCATCTTTCCGCCAGTTCATCCATCCTGTCTTTTCCGACATCTTCAATGGCTTTCTTCGCAAAATAAACATTGACAGAATCCATAAAGGCCTGTTTGAATCCAATCTCACCATAGACCTGTCCGCCTGCATTCGGAAGCACACTGTTCTCCAGCTGCAGATAACCTGTACCGTCATATACCGTCTCACTCAGACAGCTTTCGCCTTTCTCAATAATACCAATACTGGTCAGAATCTTAAATACACTGCCCGGCATACGCGGATGAAGCATCGGATAAGTCTCACTGTGAAGGGTATTCTCCACAATGTTTTCCCAGGTTGTTGTGTTATGATTTGCCGCCGCATAAGCTGTCAGAAGCTCCGTCACATCAAAGGACGGTGTATAGGCCCATGTCAGCACACGTCCTGTCTTTGCTTCCAGAACAACAATAGAGCCTTCATCCCCGGCGCCATTGCCCGTACACACATTTTTCAGCTTACTGTAACAATATTCCTGAAGATCCGAATCCAATGTTGTCTGAATCGTACATCCTTTATTTGTACCCGGAAGCGCATCATATAACCATGCCTTACTCGTTTTTCCCAGAAGATAGCTGGCATCTTTAGACGCAAAGCCGATGGCCTGGGTATAAGCTTCCGCATCTTTATAATGTGCATAACCATCTACAGAATCGGAAGTCATGATGACCGTATCGTTTCGATCCGTGATATCGCCCTGAATAATATTTTTTTCTCCATATGCTATTTTACCTTCTGCCACACTGCTGGCAACCGAAGCTTTTTCTTCTTCCGATTTAAAAATATTGCTTCCGGACGCAAAGTACAGCTTATAGGTCAGAATGCAGGCTGTCAGCATCAGGCCTGCATAAGCATAAGCTGCCTTCTTTCCCCAACATTTCTTTAGAAATTTTATCAGTTTCCTGATCATTGTACTCCTCCATTTTACGACTCACCGGGATTCTCCACATCGAGAATAACCTGGAACTGATCTGCTTTTAATCGGACTTCTGACTGCAGCTTTACAGTGTGCATTGCTTTCCAGGTATTGCCGTTCTCAACCACCAGTTTTTTCTTCTCTGACTGTCTCTTTTTACCATCACCGGACAATTCTGCACTATACACCATGTAATTGCCCAGAGCATCTTTCTGAATATAAAACCATGCTCTGCTGACACTGGCCGCTTCATCAGCCGGTGTTCCCTCCGGAACAACCACAACATCATTGCCGCTGCCGGCATTTCTTCCAAATTGGAAAGGCAGTTGATCATCCGTAATCCACCCCTGTTGAATCCGTTTATTATTTTGATGTACTTCGTAAACAATCATCTTCTGCTTCTTATTAACAGTTGTCTTTTTCCCGCCCAACCGTATATAATCTTTCAAAAATATCAAGACAATCAGAATACATACAATCAGCAGAATCAACCCCATCAGATCTGTAAAAAAATCCATAACATCCTCCCCTGTTCTCTATTTTTTGCATTTAAAATACACAATGCCTGCCGCCGCTGTCAACAGAATCACCAGAATAACCACAATCAGCGTCACGACACCATAACCGGCAAACCAGACAAATACCAGTCCCGCCAGGAAACCTGTTCCCATTGCCAGACCCCACAATCCATAATCAGCCAGCGCATCCGGCACCCATTGATTCATCATCCCGGGAAGATTCTGCGTATCTATTTCAGATGGGCTGCTTTCTTTCTCCGATAACTTATCAGAAATATTTCCGGATTTCTCCGGCAGCGTCTGACTGTGTGTTTTGCCCGTTTTTTCTTCCTTGTGTCTGCGCCCAACATATCGACGATAATCATGATAGGCATCATATGGGCAATTGGCAAACAGCCTGGTAATGCCTTTCTTTTCATACAGTGTCTCAAAATCCTCTGTCCGGACTTCCCGCCAGAAATCCCTGCTGAAAACATCAAAAACCGAACCGCCATACGCCTTGGCTACACCACAGATTTCTACACGTTCTGTCACATCAAATATCGAACGATGTTTCCAGATAAATTGAAGCAACTGCTGCATCTGAATCGTTGTTTCCAGCATTTGGCCGGCATCCCCACCGGCATTGGGCTCCGGTACCATAAATTCCACCAGCCTGATCAGATAATTCCAGATTGCTTTCGCTGCTGCCGATGAATTTTGAAGATTGATATCTGTTTGAATGCATTGTGCCATGGCATTCACCCATTGATGGCCCCTCTGTGCATTCATTTGTCGGACATCCATCTTCAGTAATTCCTGACAACCCGGCGGCGCTTCATCTGCAAACTGCATATCCATCAGCCAGTCCCGCCCCTCTTTTGAACCATATTCAACGAAATCCTGATAATACGGTATTGAAATGTCTTTCATCCACTTCAGATAAGAAGCCACAATTTTTGTCTTACCTGCACTGAGCTGATCCATCAACTGCCAGTTTCTCTCCAGGCTCTGCTTATAACCGCTGCTGCCGCTTTGCGGCAAGCCGGCCGCTGCCGAAATATATTTTTCCATCAGTGTCTGGACAAAGGTTCTGGTTTTATCTTTTGTGTTAATCTGATGCATGCACTGACAGAGCAACTGCCGGCAGCCCTCATCCTGCTTCAGTCTTTCTTCCAGAAATGGCTGGATTCTCAACAATGTTTCCTGCGAGAACGGAAGCCTCTCTCCTTCCCGGAGGCAGTATGTATAATAATTCCAAACAATCGCATCATAATCGTCTGTCTCCTGCCGACACAATTGTTCCATCATCTGTTCGTATTCAGCCGGATTCTGCTGGAATAATTCCGTCATCCGGTTCAGAAATACGGTTTCTTCTTCCGGCAGCTCCGACCTTATCCACGGATGTGCCGGATTCATGTCAAATTGCCAGGATTGATGTGAGGAAGTTCGCAAATAGAAACGGACATTATCCATATCCTTTCCGGCTTTTGCAAGATAATCTGCCTTCTTTCTATAAGGCTTTGGCAAAAGATGATACACAACAGCCATGATTTCTCTGGCTATTGCATTATAATCCTCCTCTTCTTCCCCCATGACAAAACATAGACACGAAGGCGCTGAACTATCACAGACATTCTGCAGTACCTGATATAAAAACTGTGTCAGGCGTTCACCCGTCAAATAGTATTTCCGGCAAATCACAGACAGATCACAGGTCTCTGTTCTAACAGTCACCGGCGACAGATGCTGTGCCAAATGAACTTCTGTCACATAATCCTGCAGCGGCCATGACAGGCAGTCCATAAATCCATCACTTTCTTTTTCATCAGGCATCACAGCATGTATCCAGTAACTTGTCCTGGCATCTCCTGTCTGTGTACACGGCACGGTCATTGCAGACACATAGCACCCCAGATGACTATTATATAATACCATTTCTACCGGCTCATTCAGTTCCTGCTTCATCCAGTTTGCAGCCAGTAGCTCCAGTGCGGATGCCGTCCGGGCTGTTTCTGTACTATTGCCTTCAAAACGCATTCCCTGGCCATAGTTCGTATAATAAAACTGCTCAAAATGTATTATTCGTTCCATCCATGTTCCTCCGCATATCTGAAGATCAGTTCCAGCAATGGCTCTTCCACACGTATCGGATTGAAATCTCCGGTTAATCTGGATTCACGGCTTTCCTCCCAATCACCTTTTTTCTCACTGTCAGCAGGTACTTCCGCCGGACATCCAAGGGCTGCAATCATATGAAGAGAACAGGATTTAAAGACATTGTCAAAAATCTGCATATTAAATATCTTCTCTTCAAATAATTTACGAATGGCAAGGTTTCTCATATTCCTCAGATTATTGTCCACCTTTTCCTCATCCATAAAAAACAAATTGCCTTTGTTGTATTCTGCAATCTCACGGTTGCTGCGCAATTCATCGCATTTGGAAATTGCCAGCGCCACATGCATCTGCTGAAGTTTCATATCTTCCACATAAGAACGCAATGCTGTCAGCACTTCCATGGCTGAATTTTCACGGAATATCTTCATATCCCCATCCCGGACATTCATAATCTGTGCCAGCGTTTCCTTTTTAAAGTTTCTGGCCTGCACGCTGCTCTGTTCCTCCACGGAAAGCATTCTTGCCCTTTCATAATAGGCATCAATATCCTCATTGCGTATGCACAAATACTGATTCGTGAGTCCTTTTTTCAACCCGGTTCTATCCGGTTCTATCATATAAATGACACCATCCATATACTTCATGTAATAAACAAGCTCTGCATCCCGCTGAGATTCCGTGATGACTTCTCCTGCCGCATCATAAATACCAACCAGTGCCTGCCGCTCCTGTTTGCCGTGCCAGTTCATTTTCAGGAAAATCGGTGGAATAAACTGTTTATGCGTACCGCCCGGACAGATATTTTCCCGATTAAATTTCTGGAGCATTTTCCCGAAATCATCCTCCATGCCCAGATGATCCTGCAGCATGGAAATAAAATCCATCTGACTCACATGACTGTTCAAACCTTTGCCCCTGGCATCATTCAATGTTCTGAACCAGGATAAAGCCATACAGGTTTTTCCGCCGGACTTACTGGCTGCCAGTGCAATTTTAATCAACGGCAGTTCAAATATTTCTTCAGGAATACGGTTATAGCAGCTCGGGCACACCGGATAGGTAATGGCAATGCGTTGACCATCTTCCCTGATTGTAAACTGTGTCGGTTTGCGATTCTTCATTTCTTTGATAATCTCACATACAACAAAATGATCAGATGGCACATCACTCAGCGTATTATCAATGCCCTGGCCCGGACGAATTTCCTCATCATTCTCCCCGGAATGGTTCTTTGCAGCCATTCTCCGTTCATACTGCTCTGCATCCGCTGCCAGTCTGGCCCGCTCATTCTCCATTTCCTCCAGAGATTTCACAATTCGCTTCTCCAGTGTTTCCGGAGAAAGTTTCCTATTATACCGTGACCAGAAATTGTAAAAATGACGGTCTTCTCTATTCACTGCCAAAAATGCTTTCAGTTTCGGCTGACTGGGCTCATTTTCAACCTTTACATAATATTTTATTTTGTTTATATCCAGTTCACTCATACAATACGGGCAACAGCACGACATGTCCATCTCCTCCTCTGTCTCTATCTTTCAAAATGCAGTTTGATTTCTGCATAAGCATGATCCCGCAGTCTGAAAACCACGTCTTCATCATATGTAAATTCCAAAATGCGCTGATTTTTTCCCTGCCAGATTAATATCGGCTTTTCTGCGATTGCCCGCATCCGATTGTCATCAATAGCAAAAATACGAATATCCGTTTTCTGCCCGATAATTTCCGGCAGCATCATCCAGACCTCATTTTTTGACAGGAATTTCAGCGTATCCAATGAAAAAACACCGGAGGCCATTGCACCATAAGCTTCTTTGTAGGCTCTTCGCGTCTCATATTCTCCATGTCCGTCTGTCACTGTGATACTGATATCTTTTTCAAAAGGCACTTCTTCCCGATAAGCAATTTCCTTCAATGTATTCAGAATTGTACTCATTTCAGCGCAAAGATTTTCAACACTGACGGCATCCACTTCAATTTTTGACAGGATATCCTGTCTTTTGGCAGGGTCCAGATAATTTTTGGGGTTCTCCATGCCACTGTGACTGCCGCTATCCACTTTAATACTGGCGTTTCCCTGCATTTTCAACAGATTCTGACTGACTGCACCCATGATCACCCGCATCGTATGAATATTTTCACAGCACGGCTCCTTAAACAGGTTCTCAGCTTCCTCTGTCATTGTCCGGATATCATCAACATCATAGGCACTGGCTTCTCCATCCTGGCGGATGCGTTCTTCTGCTGCCTGTGCGGCCATTCGTATCTCATGCATGGTATTCTCTGTTTTTCTTGTCAGAAGTTCCAGACGCTTGCAATATTTGTCCACTTCTTCACGCGCCGCCAAAATTTTTGTTGTTTTGGCTGTTGCTCCGACTGAACCTGTCTTCTTTTTAAGAAGCAGCACAGCAATCACCGCAACAACAATCACTGCCAATGCGACAATTCCGATGCCCAGTCCTTTCTCCGTTCCTGCTGCCGCTATGATACTCATTTCTGTAACCTCCTCATTTCCCGCCGGATCTACAATCGCAAGGGTAAATTCTCCCTTTGATTCAGCATTGTTTATGCTCACGCACTGTTTCTGTGTATCCAGAATAATCTCACATCCCGCTTGGTCTTCTACTTTATACTCAAACAGTGGACTGGTCATTTCCTCCTGAATCCACTGATTCAGCGAAATCTCTTTCTGCAGTTGCCCATCGCTGTCTTTTTCAAGTTTCACTGTTTTTTCTTTGAATGTCGGCCATGCAGCTGTTACTTCCTCACTTGACAGTTCTTCAGTTTCCGCTGTTCCATCTTTTTGAGTTATCTCCGCCTGGACTTTGTAGTCTTTCTTCCATGCTCTTGCTGCAATGTCATACGTCTCACTGGCATACCAGTTTTTCCGAGCTGTTTTTGTCAGCACGACATCATATACATGGTCCCCTTTCTCATCTCTGAAAGTTACTGTGAGCTGAATATCTGTGCCGTCGTCTACATGATAACCGGCAATGGAGGGGTTCGCAAAAAAAGTACATTCTGACTGATCGTCTGCCCCGGGGAGCACAAAAACCCACTGTTCCATCTTTTCCTCCTGTCATTATCCTGTCATATTCTTCAGCGTATCTTCAATACGCTGAATCTGCGTCTCGCTGTCCTCATACCAATCCAGCAGCCATAAATTCAGAATGTTCCATCCCATTTTCTGCAGAACATTCTTCTGCAGAAGATTTCTGTCCCGCACAGTATCCTGAAGTGCAGAGGCATCATCATCAAACATAATTCCCAGACAATATTCGTCTGTTTTCTCCGGATGATGCACCGCCACATCAATCCGGAATTTTCCTGTTCCAATATTTATATCTGCTTTCCAGCCTTTTTCCCTCAATTTTTCTGCAATTTGTCGATTAATTGTTTCTTTTTCCTTCGATGCCGAACCAGGTTGACAATCCAAAACTGCCGCCCCCTGCTTGGCATACTCAAGAAAAGCTTTCAAATCTCTCAACCCTCTGGCACTGTGCTCTGTTGTCCGCATGGCAGATGGTTCAAAGGATGTATAAACCAACAGTTCCTGTCTGGCTCTTGTCACTGCCACATTCAGACGTCTGTGTCCGCCTTCCTGATTCACCGGTCCGAAATTCATGCTCATATGCCCCTCTTCATCCGGTCCGTAACCAAGGGAAAAAATAATCACATCCCGCTCATCACCCTGAATATTTTCAAGATTTTTGATGAACAATGGCGGATTCATCCCGGAAACTGCTTCATGGAAGGCCGGATTCTGGTCCATTCTTTCCTGCAGCCGATCATTGATCAATCCTCTCTGCTGAATATTCAAGGTCATCACACCGATGGACTGAGCTTTTCCGGCCATGATACGCCGCTCAAGTTCATCCACAACAGCTTTTGCCTCTGCTTCATTGGTTCTTGTCCCGGCACGATCATAAATACCACCTACATTGATAAACTGAACAGCTGAAACAGATGCATCCACCGACGGAAATGTTCTGAGTTCACTGTCATAATAATAGGTATTGGAAAACGTGATCAGGCTCTCATGGGCTGAGCGGTAATGCCAGCTCAGATAACACTGCGGCATATTCAGCGCCAATGCATCGTCAAGAATGCTCTCCAGATCATCCATTTCAATATCCTCTCCGGCACTTTTCTTTTTGAAGAAATTGGTCGGCGGCATCTGCTGTTCATCCCCGGCAATAACCACACTTTTCCCTCTGGCAATGGCGCCCACCGCTTCACAGGTCGGAAGCTGGGAAGCTTCATCCATGATCACCAGATCAAACTTTGGAAAATCCGGAGCAATAAACTGAGCCACAGAAGCCGGACTCATAAGCATACACGGTGCCAGCAGTTGTACAGCCTCAGGCATTTTGGAGAAGAGCTGTCGAATCGTCATTTTTGACCCGGCACCCATAATGGCTTTCTTAAGAATACTCAGGTCTTTGGAATCGCTGCCATCCATGCGGTCCGGCAGCCGCTCCAGTAATCTTGCACGGATTTCCTGACGGCTCATTTCCTCAAAATCCTCGCTGAGTTTACGGTACTTCTCGATGATCTGTTCATAAGCCAAACCGCTGAAATACTGAAGCTGCGGCTCTTTTTCAATCGTCCGTTTCACGTAAGTGCCTGCCCACCCCTTATAAAAAGCAGGAATCATCTCTTCTGCCTGCAGCCCCTGTTCAATGGCTGCCACAACCGCAGACAGGCCCATGGCCTGCGCCTGCCGGCTTTCTTTTCGATAGCTGCACCATGCATCCAAATCCTGGTAATTGGCCTGCCAGTTTTTAAGCATTCCTTCCCATGCATCACTGAGCATAATTTCTGAAATATTGTCTTTCCGACCGTCATGATCATAGTCTGCCATCTGCATGATATTTTCTGTACACTGTTTCAAACCCAGATACTGATTGGCAATTTTTTTATAAAACAAACGGTCTGAACGAAATGTCTCATCCGGAGCCAATGCTTCCTCTTCAATATAGTTCTGCAAAATACCGTAACTTTCTTCATCAATGGCCAGTGTATCCAACCGGTCCATCACCAGCTTCATTCTTCTGTCGGCTTTCTGCCACAATGTCCAGTCAATTTTACTTCCGTTTTTCAACACTTCCGTTTCAAGTGCAGATAATTTACCCACATCATGATACTGTTCCTGCAATGCCATAAGCTGTTCCAACTGTTCAGGCAAATTCTCCGCTGTAACCTGTTCCGGGTCTTTGGCATATTTCCTCAACATTCTCAAAACACCTGAACGCTGCATACGCGCCAATCTGCCATCGCCATTTCCGGCTATCTGCAGTTTTTTCTTCTCATACGCCAAATCCTCAGAGAAAATTTCCCTGTCGTAAAGACTGTCAACGGTTCTCAAAACTTCCTGTATAGCCGCAGTCTTCTCATATGCCTGCTCAATATCTTCAAAAGAATGATCTTTATCCAGAAGTTCTGCCATATATTCCGGATAGATCACTGCATGAGACAAAATATCTGCCAGTGAAATATACACTTTGAAGTTCACGGTGTCACAGTCAGCAATCCCAACCTTCTGCTTCATGCCGGCCACATCTTCGCGAAGATGCGCCATACAACTGAACCACTGCTGCATTTCCTGACGCAGCTGCTGTTTCTCATGCCGTTTAAATTCTTTTGTACGAATCTGCTGCAGCGGATGCCGGGACGGAATTGTACCAAGAGAAGCCACGGTATGTTTCAGAATTTCCAATTGCCGTTCCCAGTCCGCCAGGTCTTCCTCCGATGCAAGCATTGCCGTCGGAATATCGAAATGAACGCTGTCCGGTGCATCCTGATATTTTTCAAGGATTCTCATTAACTCATACAGCGATTTGCCACACTTTGCAGGGATATGCAGTCTCTCAATCAATGTCCGGATCATTTTGCGTTTCTCCATCAACTGATCTGCAGTCCGTGCATACAACGGCACATTTTTCTCATCCGCCAGTTTCAGTGTCTTTGCGAACTGATTCAGCACATGAGATTTGCTGGCTTTTTTGGCATGCAGTTCCAGACAAAACGGTCCAAGTCCGATGTCCTGGAGCCGACTCTGAACAACTTCCAACGCCGGCATTTTCTTGGCAAGAAACAATACCGTTTTCCCCTGATAAAGGGCATTGGCAATCATATTGGTAATCGTCTGGGATTTGCCGGTTCCGGGCGGTCCATGCATCACAAAGCTTTCTCCCCGGGAGGCTGCTTCAATAGCAGTCAACTGAGAGCCATCTGCGCTGACCGGTGTCACCAACTCGTCCGGTCGAATTTCCCTGTCAAGCTGTGCCCTGCTCATAAAAACATGCTCCGGTTTCCACAGCAGATGACCATTCATCAAACTGCCCACCAATGGCTGCGCTGCAAATTGATCACCATGGTCATGCAAATCCTTCCACAGCATATACTGTCCAAAGGAAAAGATGCCGATCATGGCTCTCTCTTCCACATCCCAGCCCTTTTTCAGTTTTATTGCTTCCCGTACTGTCTTAAACAGAGCCTTATACGCTGTTTTTCCTTCATCATCCATCGGCACCGTATCCAGATGCGTCAAATCGATGCCATATTTCTGTTTGAGCATCTCAAACAGTGTAATATTCATCTGCCACTCATCATCCCGGATCGTCAATGTATAATCCGTATCCGCACGCCCACGCTCAAGGGACACCGGCATCAATACCAGTGGTGCATAACGGTCCGCCGTTTCATCTTTCTGACGCCATTTCAGAAAACCAACCGCCAGATACAGAACATTTGCGCCGCTTTCTTCCATAAAGGTATGGGCCTGACGATATAAATATTTCACATAGGAAGCATAGGTCTCCCGATTCAAAAATACACGAATACGCCCGCTGTGCAGTTCACCTGCTGTCAGAGATTGAAACTGCTGACTCAACCGGTTCTGTTCATCCGGCTCTGTCACCTGTTTTCTTTTCAATGCCAGTTCATCCGGTGCTTCAAGGATTCGGAAGCATCTGCCCTCCTGAAGACCTGCTGTCAAAGCAGCCATCTGAGGCATCGTTCCCATCACCGGCAGCTGTTTACCTTTAAAGGAAGTACTCAGCAAAGTGTTTCGAAGTGTCATATCCAGAATCTTGCGTTCCCAATAATCCATCTTCGTCATTGTATGATCTTCTTCAGGAAGAATATCCAGATCATCCTCTTCATAAAAAGCATCACTATCCACCGCTTCTGTTCCCTGCCCCGGCAGTTTTCCACCATTTTCCTCAGACATATCATCATGAATTTCTTTCAGCGGCATCGGCCGGATACCGCCCTGTCGGGCCCGCTTAATATCCACCACATATTCAAATCTGGCAAAGTGTTTATCCGTACAATTCATCGCCGATGTAAAGGATGTATTGCCGGCATAGTTGTCCATCAGTGTACATTCCACCATGGCCAGTTCTCCCAGTTTATTGTAAGAACGGCTTTCTACACTGGCCCGGTCATCAATAACAGTCTTTTCAAAGGAAGCATCTTTCAGCCAGCATCCCGCAACTGCATGTCCATGCAGGATCATCACCAGGGGATTCAGACTGGCTGCTTCCAGACAGGACGCATACAAAACAGCCATATCAATGCAGCATCCCAGCTTATTCGCCAATGTAAATCCCGGCATACGTACACGCTGGCCACGATCCCAGTTAGCCGGCGGATAACAGTAACTGATCTGTTCTTCCTGAATGACTTCAAAAATGACCTGCATCTGACGCAGCACTTCCTGTTTACTGCCATATCCGCTGAATGCAATCCCCTCCTGAACGCCCAGGCGCTTGCCTGCCTTTGCAAGAATTTCCAATACTCTTCGGTCATTTGGTGTCACAAAAGCCGCAAGCAGTTCCGGATGATCATTGGACAACCACTGGTCATAGGGCAGCACTGTTAAGGGAAACGCCTCTTTGTAAACGGCCTCACTCTGACCATCCGCCGGCATCAGTTCCACGATAATATTGCCTTCCAGTTTCTCATTGTAGCTCAGCAGTTTTTCAGGATTAATTACCAGATTCGGTTCATTGATATCTGCACGTTCACCAGCCTTGATCTCATCGATATGACCGATCCATGATTCCGCAAAATCCGGGACAAAAGACAGTTTAATCTGAAGCCCGCGTACCGTCTCTTCCCCGTCATTGAAAATTTTTATTTTCCATATCTTATCCAGATCATTCAAATGACGAATATAGTTTAATTTCTTATCATAGGTCATCTCCACTCTGAATTTATAAACCATCTTCATCCTCCCCTTCGTCATCCCAATTGTCAAAAATCGTATTTTTTCCGCTGTCTCTGCCACGACGCATCCGGGCTCTTTCATCTTTAGCCGTTTTTTTCATAATTGCTTCGCTCATGCTGGTATCTGCTGTCTCACTATTATCATCAACTTTCACGGTATCATCATCTTCTTCAATCTCATAGTCCTCTTCGATATCATCGTCCTCTTCAATATCATCGTCAGCTTCGATATCATCATCTGCTTCCCATGTATCATCATCCGCCTCCACAGTATCATCATCTTCTTCAATACTGTCATCAAAATCAGCTTTATCCAGATCAGCTTTTACAATTTTATACATTTTTCCGGCGCCTTTGCCCAATCCCCTGCCGGTGTTGCGAACTGTTTTTTTCAACATACCGCAGATCATAAAGCATATTGTTTTAAATTTATTATCCGCCTGTCTGTTCTGCTCCGTCACATTGATAAAAGAAACAGTCATCAAAAGCCCGACCATAGCAAAACAAACCAGCATAGAAGTCGTACCCACCGCAATAAATGGCAAAGTAATACCTGTTAACGGAAAAACCCCCAGATTGCCGCCGATAATAAACATCGCCTGCACAAATAACATCAGCGTCAGGCCCATGGCCACCCCATGATGAAAAGATGTCGTCTCAAGACTTCTCTGAATACGGGTTCCCTCACGAAGCAAAATCATATTCAACAGAATCACAAAAAATCCCATAGCAAATCCAAAGAAGCTGACCATCGACGCGAAAATCATATCAGATTCCATAACGGCGATATACATAAATTCATGACTGCCCGAACCGGTCAGACCGCCAATCTGCATAGCTCTGGACGCCTGATTGGTCTGATAAACAGCATCTGTCTTATTCATGTCTCTGACACCCAGAAATTTCTCCTGCAGATCCTTTGGAAGCATCGGAAGAACAAAACGCTGCACACATTTATTGTATAAACTCAGAACAGCCCCTTTCACCTTATGGACAAGGCCATGACCTGTCTCATCATATAATATTTCCGCTGTATTGCCCCAGAAATCATCGTGGCAAAAAGTCTGTAAGTAGGCACTTCGGAAATCCGAATTTCCTACCAGTACTGTCAATACCTCCTCCGGCACCTTATCACCTGTCAGTTGCCCACTGGCTGCTTCAAACGCCGCTTTCTCAGCATTATTCATATCTTCCAGAACTTTTTCTGCCAACTGACGTGTCATTTCAACACCGGAGACACGATTGCCCTCATCATCTGTCACTTCTTTCAGCTCACCAGCAAACATTTTGGTAAATGATGCTGCCGGTGCTTTCGCCAAAGCTTCCTGGTAAATGCCGGAACCAACAGATAAAAGAACAATTATAGCCGTTGCCCCTGCCAGCAGGACACCGCCGAGCCACCATAACTTATTTGGAAAAATAAACAGGAAAATCAGAAAAACAATGCCCATCACAATCAGCGTACCGAACTCGGAAATAATCCCTAGGCACACAATATTGCCGCACATATACAAAACAGCCAGACCGGCGCGTATGAAGCTTTGTCTCCTGCTCATCTGCTGTTTGCTCAACAGACCTGCAATGACAAAGACAAAGAGAATTTTGACAAATTCTGTCAGCTGAATGCCATGAAACCATGCTCTGACACCGCCAACAGACTGACCGGCCACCAACAGTAATCCATAAATAGCAAATGTAAGTACAGCCATACCTAAAACGGCAAAATCATTGCTGAGTATCTTATGAAAACGTGGATAAATCACCAGGACGGCCAAAATTGCCAGAAAGCCAAGAATATAATCCGTATTTACAGACTTATAATCCATCTTTATCGCCTGCCCGGCTTCCCTGAGTTCATCTGCATGATAATAATAGACTTCCTGACAGGCATGGATCAGATTACCCACCGTTGCCAACATAAATACGGCCATCAGAAATCTCTTATTAGCCCCCAGCTGCTCTGCAGCCACAAGCAGAACAACGGCAGACAACATCAGCCAGAATTCAATATTGCCAAACTCGTTTAGAGCCCCCTTTCCGGCTGCCTCAAAAGCACAGAACAAACTGAACAGCAGAAATAAGAGCAGCTCTTTATAATTTTTCACCCATTCACTCATCTTCCGTTTAGCACTCATTGTGTATCTCCCCTTTCCAGGATACCCTGCAGTTCCTGAATCATTTCTTCATCTTTGAGTCTGAATTTGACCTCCACACGTCTGGATTTCGTCAGATTCACTTTACCGTCCGCATCATAAACCGGATTACTGAAAGAGCGTCCATTGGCTGTAATGACTGAACGCAGTTGTTC
The DNA here is from genome assembly GCF_023656595.1 of Coprococcus intestinalis. Classification (NCBI taxonomy): domain Bacteria; kingdom Bacillati; phylum Bacillota; class Clostridia; order Lachnospirales; family Lachnospiraceae; genus Coprococcus; species Coprococcus intestinalis. The sequence goes on from NZ_JAMOKJ010000015.1 coordinate 52,991, forward strand.
TTTCTGCTCTTTGCTCAGGCTGCTGTCAGAAAGACAATACTCCACAACAGATAATGCCCTGTCCTGACTGAGCCCCAGATTATACATATAGCCGGAATCCGTGTCTGTATGGCCTTCAATAATAATCTCGGCGATATCATCTTTAAATTCACTGCTGAACAAAACACCTATATAAATCGGCAGGAAACGATCCAGAAATTGGATACCTTCGCCCTTTAATTCGGATTTACTTCGGTCATATAAAATACTGGCGTCAAAAACAATGGCTCCTGTCTGCTGATCGATATTAATGGCAATCTCCTCTTTTGAAAATTCCTGATTCAATGCCTCTATAATCTCCTGCTTAACACCGATAATCTTGTCGATTTCTGCCTGTTTCTCCTCCAGTTCCTCCTTTAATTTCAAATACTCATCTGCCTGCTTTTCAAGAAGATCCTGTCTGGCCAGCAGTTCTTCATTCTGTTCTGCCAGTTTTTCCTTGTAATCATTCAATGCCACGATGGCCACTGCGATGACCAGTACAAAAATCAACAGAAGTGCTGCCATCATATCTGAATAACTCTGCCAGTAACTGACATTCTCTTCCTTTTTTACATGATCTCTTCTCCGCATAGTTATCTTTTACTCTCTCCTCTTATATCCAGGTGCACGATCTCACTTACATTTTACAGGATTCTCTGACTACTTTCTTCCCCATCTGGACCAAAATGGCTGACTTCTCTCTTCTTCCAGCTGAAGCAGTCTTTCCTGGAAAGCTTTCTGCTCTCTGATCCAGGCTTCCATCTTCTCGTTCAATACTTTGCTCCATTTTTCCTCATCCTGCTGCAGCCCTTTTGACGGCAGTTGGATTTTGCCGGTACCTGCACTCTGGATATTTTCAATATTCTGTGCACTTTCCTGCTGAAGTTTCTGCATAGTGGTCATATAACCGGACAGCATATCCTTGATACCATCAAGCTGAAGCGGATCCTCTTCGCGCTCAGCGATGATTTGAGCTGCCTTTGTAAATTCAGTCAGGCTGTCACTCAACTGCTGCTGATTAAGATTGATCTGTTCACATGTCTGATCCAGATGTGCTTCATGTTCCGCCATGGTTTTTAGAAGTTCATTCTGTTCAACGGCCATTTCCTTCATCACCTTCTGCTGGGTATCCGTCATTTTCTGAACATCTTCCGACCACTGGGTCATATTTTCAATCACTTTTGCAGAATCCTGGGAAGTTTGCGTCAGAAGCGGAATATAACCGCTCAACTGTTCCAGAATAATACTGGCATGTTCATTGATCTGAGAAGTATCCTTACTTGTCTTGACAATCTGCTTAATCAGCCGCTGCAGCTCAACACTCATTGTCTTCTGCGCCTGGCTTAACTCATCGACACTTTCACCCAGTGCCTTCACATGACTGTTCAGGGCCCCGCCCATCCTGTCAACAAAGGCATCTACAATCTTCTCCAGGGAATTGGCCTGTTCCTTATGAAAATCCAGCATCATGGAATCCAGGGACTGAATGATCCTGTCAAATACCGGTGTCAATGTCTCTGACATCTGATATCCCAGACGTTCACCGAGGCGCACATCCAGAAGTTCTTTGATTTCCTGCATCAATGCATTGTTCTCTGCCTGACGGCTGTCCATACGTTCGGCCATCGCTTTCTGTGAAACCGGTTCTAAGGCACTATTGAAAGCATCATAAAAATGATTCAGCCCCTGTGTCAGTCCTGTTGTGATTCTTCTGAAAATGATATTATAAAGAATAGATAAGGTAACACCATAAATTGATGTATAGAAAGCCACATTCAGACCGCCTACCAGTGCTTCAACAGAAGATGTCATCTGATCTGCATTGGAAAAATCAAAACTGCGAAGTCCTAATACCAGTCCCAGAAAAGTTCCCAGAATACCTAATGCAGTTAAAATACCGGCCACCTGCGTACACACATTGTAATTACAGGATTCCAGAAGTTCACTCTCAAAAATATAGTCCTCCACATCGCAATCCATCCCGTCTGAACTCTTCCAGCTCTCCTGAAGCCGCATCCAGTCTCCTTCTGTTTCCGGGTATGTAAAGTGCATGCTCTCCATCAAAGAAAGATAGGCTTCATTTCCCTGCGTTCCTTTCGCTTCTGCCTCTGAAAAAGTCTCTGTAATCCCCTTCAAATCCTTCGTTATGCGGCAGATTTTGCTGAGTCCGTGCCTGTCCACAATCAAAATGAGCAGGCCCATAACTGCCAGAAAGGCATAGTTGATCAGCATACTATGACCGAATCCACCCAAAAAGGCTGTCGCCGCACACAAGATAATCCACACTGCATAAAGAATATTTTTGTTCCCTGATTTTTTCATAACATGTCTCCTCGTTTTTATTTTTTATAAATTTAAGCCTTTTTCAATCTATATCATTACTATACATCTTTTTCCCTCACGACTTCGTCCCAATATCGTTCATTTTCGAATAAACGTTAAATTAACGTAACTGTTCAGAGCTAACCTCCAAAATGCTACGCATTTTATACCTGTTTTTTGAACAAAAAAATCGACAGTTTTTGACGACTGTCGATTTTTTTCTGTATGATACGACTTATTTAATTTTTATGCTTTTCTATCTCCCGGATTTTTTCACTCTGCCACTCTTTCACCTTCTGTTTCTCTTCGGAAACAGACTGTTCGTAAAAAGTCGGAAAATCAATCATGGCTGTATAAAGACAGAACACCTGATAATATCCGGCATCTTCCAAAATGTCATCATACATCGCCTGTTCTCGTTCTGTCAGTACCTGATGGGCTCCAACCTTTTCCGCAATTGTATATATCTCTTCCAATACCTGCTGATCTAACATGATATGCCTCCTTATCTCCCAATTGTATAGGCGATTGCCTCGGTCGCTGCACGCTTCGCATCTTCATCCGAATCTGCTGCATTCATAATCTCAGAAACGACCTTTACCATGATTTTCTTATTTAATCTGGCCACCCAGTTTTTGGTGTTGCTCTGCTCATACAGACTGGTCAGTATCACCTCACCCAGTTTTTCATATAACTGGCCGGTTTTATCATCCTTAAAAGGCTTTTCCAGTTTATCGCAATACGGCTTTCCGAAAGTCACACGAATCATCCGAACAGCCGAATTAAACATTCTGACAAAAAGATCCGATAGCCGGAACATCGTCTTTCCCTGCATATGCTCCCAGGCCCATCCATCCGCAGAATTGCATCGAGTTTCTCCCAGCACAACCGGCAGCATTTTCGAGTAGCACAGGAAAATAATATGAAACGGATTGGCGTCTGAATTCATCACTGCCTTTGCATAATAATCAATCAGCACTTCTCCGGCACTTGGTATCTGATTGTTATATCCGTTTTCGATATAAATATCCTCAGGCACAGGATCTACTTCACTGTTTCTTTTGCGTTTCTTAATATGATCAAATGCTTTTTTCTGATACATTCCCCGGGCATAATCCGAAAACATCACTGTCTTCCGGACATCTTCCTTGTTTTTATAATTAAAGAAAACATTGTTGTTTTCCTGCAGAAAACTCTCACGTCCCCGCATAATTACATCTTCGTAGTCCTCTCTGGTATTGTATGGTGAGTTATTCAAAACCGCCCAGATAGCCTTTGATGAATAGTTTTCCACTGCTGCTATCAATTGACCGTACGCTTCACTGCCCTGATCAAAGTGCTTCTCATTGCATTCATACAGTTGCTGAATCTCAGCTTTTTCCTTATTGCGCTTTCCCCATCTTTCTTCCTGTTCATCCATTTTATTGCTGCTCATTTCTTCATCCCTCCTGTTGTCAAAATGACCTTATCATTGCACCGCTTCAGGAAACATCCCTTTGATTTCCTCTAAAACACCATTTTGGTATAACTTACCGCGGCTTTTCAGTTTATGAATATGCATAAAAGACTCATTCCAGCAGGCATCGGCCTTTTCCTGCTGCTCCAGAAGGACATATATTCTGCCAAGATAAAAACAGGCTTTATACAACGCTTCATGGACTGCCATTTGTTCGCCGCCTGTAAATGCCAGAAGTTCTCTCAACTCTGTCAGACTCTCCTCATAAAGTCCTGCTGCCTTTTCATAACAATCGCTATCACCTGCCATTGTCTTCCCTTTCTCAGCAAGGCTTTGTGCATATTTCGTCCGCATACTTGCCCTTTGAAATACATAACCAAAATTCACACGATTGCCCTTTGGCCGCAACATTCCATATGCATCCGGATATTGTGCGTTGCTTTCATCACAGATGGTGTTGATTTCCTGATACAGAGACGCTAATTCGTCCATTGCTCCATATTTACATAAAAGTCCTGCATAATTCAACAACGACTGCATATAATTTTCCGCATTTTCCGCAAAATCCAGATACATCAACTGTCTTCTTGCCTCTATAGACCGATGGCTCCACACAGAAGCCTCCGCTAATGGGTAGTGCCATTTGCTCATCAAAGCTGCCATATTATTGGAAAAAGTACCCATGGCCGACAAAACTTTTGCATTCTTCTCCGGCATGCCGGATACAATCTCATAAGCCCGAGCCAAATCCCTTTCTCCACCCTCTGCATCGGATAGAGTAATTCCCTTATGATAAGCTCTGTTATTATAGCAATACGCATAATTTAACCAATCCACTTTCTGCTTGTCTGCTTCCAGACGCCCATAGATTTGAATCGCACCGGAGGTCATGCCGATATCCAGAAGGACCCCCTGATAACCATGATTCCTGCCGTCTACTTTTCCTTCAAACTGATAAATGGCACCGGCAAAAGCATTCGTATATACAACCGCTTTTTGTGCTTCTGCAGCCCATTCTTCCACATACTTCATGATATTGCCATACAGGTAAATGGCCCCTTCATTCTTATATAAATCTGCTGAAGCACCATTATCCAGTTCCTTGCTGCCCTGTACAAGTATCATTTGAATCCAGTCCGACAATTGTGCCTGCATCACATCCGCATAATTTTCCCGCAAATGCTGTCTGAATGTTTCATTGGCCAAACGGATTTTTGTGCCGGTTTCTGTGCGTTTCAAATCGAGCAGACACCCCAGTTCATACATAATCGTCAACATTTCCATTGGCATTTCTCTGTATCCCATCAGAAAAGTAATCTGACTCAGGGAAAGCGGTGTATACGCATTAACAATCAATGTCAGAAACTGTATTGTCTTTTTAAACACTTTTTCACCATAAATCACCTGAAGCTTCTGAAGAAATAAACTGAGTCTATATTCATTGTCCATTTCCAACAAATCTTTAATACTGATCTCCATTCCCATCAGACTGACAAACAGCTTCAAGCCGACATAATTTCTGCCTGTCCGGTTGATAATCGCCTCTACTTGATCATACGCTGTGGAAGGCAGTATTTTTTTCAGATATCTTTGAAGATTCTCCTCGTGCTCTGTGCTTTTTCTGTCCACAGTATAGCTTTCTGTCAAACTTAAATGTTCTATCCTTTGACTGACAAACTGACTCAACGGTTCCTCCTCACCGGTTCTGCAGGTCAATAATATATAGACATTCTCTGCCAGCTGCTGCGGTGCCGGAATATAGTCAAAGATTGTATGTCCCGTTTCCAAAATCCGGTCGGCAGTGATCTCATCCAGACCATCAATCACCAGCAAAAGTTTTTCCTTAAACTGCATTTTATCATAAATTTCCTGATAAAATCCCAGATAATCTGACATTTGCTGTGCCGGATTTTTACCCGTCAACGACAATGTACGCAACTCCTTCTCACTGCCTTCAATATTCTTTTGTGCATCTCTGTTTTTAGAAAATAAGGCCGTATTGCAGACTGCGACAAAATCATTGGTACTGCGAAATTCCAGACGGTTACAATAATAACATCGTACCACCACATCCATCCATTCGTCCCGGCTGTCATCACCATGAATCAACTGATCAATGCTGCTGACAAAAGCGGTTTTCCCCATGCCTCGTTCCATCTTCAACATAAAGACGCCGCGGTCATAATCATTCAGGCAATGCGCCAGCCACCCATCCAGATTATCCATCGATGTGAAATTCTCCGCAAGATTCAGCTCGTTCAGATATTGATTATCTGATGAAAAAACAACATCTGAAACCGAATTTTCCGGCAAATATTTCCCTTCTCCTGTTAATTCGCGATATTTTTTTAAGAAGAACTCTGACTGCACGACAATTTTTCTTCCCTTCACATAATCCAGGGCATCTATCACAAGACGCCAGGAATTCATACTATCAAAGAAATATATGTCTCCTTCCTGAACAAATATGTATGGACGCAGATCAAAGATCAACTGACTAAAGGATGCCTCCAGCGTCTGTCCTTCAAAACTGCACACCGTTATTTCGTCCCATTTAGGGAGCGAATACCCTTTCAGCTTTTTTCCACCCAGCATGATGTTCAATTCTGTATAAAAACTTTCCGTTTCCATGCAATGTTTGTTGATGGCTGTCGAATACTTTTTGAAATCTTCTGCGTACTGCATAATATCTCCGGCCACAGCACCGTGACCAATCCTTGTATTACGCCAGTTCACAACACCGGTGCGATTATATAACTGCAAAATACTCCTCAGTACCTGATAAAGCGGTTTTGCCGCCTCATCCTTCTGCAGGATTTTGCGCAGATCATTCCCATAAGCTGCCCACTGGCCAAGACTCAACGGATGTGCAATCAATGTCTCAAGACAGCGCTTTCCTTCCTCCGGCTCCCTTTTGCTTTCGATATAAGCCGTACCAACAAGTATCGGGAACTTAAGAAGGACTTCCAGCACATCCTTCATTTCAAAAAACGCGCCAAAGAGCTGGCCTTTTTCCAACAATTCATAAAAACGATGATATTCATGTGCGATAAAAAACGGGAACTGTGTTTCCACACATTTTTTGATTTCTGACTGATTGTCGATATAGGCCATAATTCTGTCTTTGTTCATCTTTTGTTTTCTCCTTTATTCGCCGACATTCCGATCAAGCGCTTTTCTTTTGCTCCGCCAGTATCTGACCGCTGAATCTTTGCATACAACCAACGCCACAAAGCCAATCAACACAACAATAACAAGAATGATAGGATATGCGATATTTTCCCGACACAAATTCATCAGACTGCCTGCTTCTTTAATTTCATTGAGAAATCCAATGCCATCCGCAAAGGCAGATAAAATGGCCAGCAGCGACAGAACAGCAACACCCACAGATAATTTATCTTCTTCCTGTTGTCTTTGCAGCAGCTCCGCATTTTCCTTCTCCTGCCTGCGCTGTTCCTCCTGGGTTTCCAGCAATTCCTCCAGGAAATCAACACCGGCTGTCAGACTCTGTATTTCTTCCCTCAAACGCAGATTTTTCTTGGCAAACTGATAAAAATCGTTTTGCGTCTGCATCTGACTGACAGAAGTATGTACGCTCTTTAATAAAAAAGTGTTGATTTCTGCCTGTATTTCTTTCAGTTTTAAGTTATAAGCTTCCGGTGCCTTCAGATAGTCCTTCGCATCTGCCGACAGTTCATACTCGATTTTTTCCGAAAAATGAATGAGTGAATAGAGCTGATACAGCAGCAATATGTAAATCATAAAATAATCTCTTCGTACGTTATCTGAAAGATTTGTCTTTAAATAATGCCGATTCTCCTCATTTTTGTACACATAACATCCGCATCCGCTATTGGATACATACCAATAGGCATCTTTAAATGGCTGATAAACATATTCTGACACATCCGGTGAACGCAGAAAATTCTTATTATGCCCTGCTGTCAGAAAATCCGCTCTGTCCAGGAGCATCTGCTTGCGCTGTCCTTCATCTGACTGTGCCTCTGCTTCCTGTTCAAAGGAAAAATAATTGTACAGCAGCGCCCGCCGCGGTCCATTTGTTTCACTCTGCCCTTTTTTGCCCCTTTTACTCTTAATCCCTTCCATCATACAGAAAGAAATTCCACAGCCCAGTACCTGCAATTTCTCATTCATCCACTGCGGAATTGAAAAACTCTCTATTTCCCTGAAACTGATATATGCTTTTACCTCTGACTCGTTCTGTTCCAGTCTGGTCAGGCAAAAATCAATCCGCTCATTTTCTTTCTTCTCCAATACAGGCGTCTCGGTGTGCTTCTCAAAATCCGCACACAGATAAACATTTTTACCTGAAAGCGCCGGCACACGATGATAAACTTCAATTAGTTGCCCGGTTATTGGTGCTTTCTCTTCTCTTATCTGAAGTATCGGCTGTTTTCCCTCTTCTTTTCCGCTGTTTTCTTCTTTCAAATTTGGATGATCCGAAACAATAAAACTTTTTTTGCCTGCCACACGATAAATAAAATGCTCACGTTTATTTAATCCAAAGGTCTGCAGTTGATCTTCATATTCAATCAGTGTATCTACAGGCAGTTCTGTATCTTTGAAATCTATCTCATACCAGAATAAACCGATTCCGGTCCGGAATAAGTAAATACCACTATTTGAAATGGACGCATATCTCGCCTCATTCTCTCTCAATTTGAGCCATAAATTAATTTTAGCTGATTGTCTGTTCTGTCTCCAGACTCCACCCTGTTTCTCTTTTTCACCTTTTGCATAATTAACCGTCTGGTAAATATGTCGATAAACATATCGGCAGGCCACTTGTCCCGGTTCCCATTCATCTGAGGCCTCAGACAATTTCCTGCAAACCTCTTCATATGCCCCATCAAAATAAAAAGGCACAATATAGCGCATCATCCGATCTCCGGCCATTTTTCTTTCCTCTTTCTCATATGCGTCTGTTGATTGAAGACGCTCTTATTTTTCATTCGAATGTATTCACCTCCGAATGTCTTCATCTCGGTCTTTTTGCTGCCAGATAGTATTTTCTTCCCCGGTTTTCGCCTTCGGCCCTGAGATAACCTCTGTCCACCAGCCCATTTAGCAGGCTTCTGGCAGCTGTCGTCCCCACATGGACGATTTCCCTGGCAGCCGCATTCGTCAGCCAGTCATGTGTTTCCAGATAGGTCAGAATCATTTTTTCATTCTTATTAAAATCAACATCCGCTGGTTGTATTGATTTAATCCTGCCGCCGAACACCCATACTGTCACACCGCCTTTGTCCAACTGCCATGAAACATCCGATACTTTCTGAAGTCCGTTTCCTATGCCATCTGTACAGCCCATATAATAAAGAATGCGGGCAATCAGAGGATTTCGCGGCACCGGCCTCTGTTCTCTGCTCGTAAAATCTTCCACTTCATATCCCTCCGGAAAGGCCCCCGGATTAAATATCTCGATATGATCCGCAAAAATCAACACTTCATTGCATTGGGTACTGTTGAAATCTCTATGTACAAAAGCATTGATGAGCAATTCATGCAGTATTTTCTCTGAATACCCCTCTGTTCGTTCTAAAATAAAACGCTCAGCTGCCCGAATTACCTGCAAAATCGCACCTTGCGCGCGCTGCGACTCCGTAATCTTATGTCTTGTTCCATCCTTACAAACAGCCATCTGCAGTTCACACAGACCCGGTTCGTCAAAGAAAACAGCTGCACCTTTTTTCAGATACCCCTGTCTCGTCATAAGCATCTGACGCAATGCTTTGGAATTTTCTCCGTCAGCTGCAGCAATCCGCCCAAAATCCTGAATCTGATGTATCATATTTTCAATCTCATTACTGCCTGTATCTGCTGCTGTCCACTCGGAAGGCTGTTCCTCCCATGAGATACTATCCGTTTTTTCTGCCAGACGTACCTGATTCACATGCATAGCTTTCTCCCCTTTCTCTCCATATAAAATCTGCTTTTACCGCGCTTGTGCACGCCAATCATCTTCCTTTTTCTTCCAGTCTCCGATAGCAGCCTCCGCTAAGGCAATCTGTGCCGCTATCCAGTCCTTATCCACATGTCGGCCATAAACCGCTGTCAAATGATACCCGACACATCCCGTACCATCATCCAGATAAAAACTTCCCCAGGCTTCCTGATTTAAGGCCATACATGTTTCCAGGGTATCCGGAATCTGTTCTTCCGAAATAGGTGTTGATAATACTGTTGATATTGTCATCATCATCTCTGCAGATCGGATGGTAATATGATACCTCTGGGATTGACCTTCCCGATGCCATTCACAGCAGACCCCCATACATTCCGAATCTGCCATGTAAGGAATAGTATAAGTATCTAATACCGCCATCAACTTTTCTTCCATTTCACAGACCATCAAAAATTTGTCTTCCACAGAATAGCCGATCTTTCCGGCCGCCTGCGGCAGCCATTGACTTCCTATGATCTTTTCGGTCTGATTCAGAAATGCCACCCATTGACAGATTTTCGCCATTTCTTCTTCCAGATACCGTCCCAGTGCATCCGTTATTGTCGTCTCTCTGATATCTGCGCCTGTGACATACTGAATTTTTAAATATATTTTTCCGGAATCCGGTTCAACCATCAACTGACCGGGAATGTTTTGTATATTGTAATAATTAGCACCTGCAATCGCCTCCGGAATTCGTTCCCATTCCAGCTTTTCATCCGGTATACCTCTCAGCTCCAGAAAATGGCCGTTGACTTCCGTCTGAGTCATCCATTCAATTCCTATCTCATGCATCACACATTTATCCTTTAAATCCGTATCTACCGTACCGTATATTTATCCTTTGATTCCAACAGTTCTCTGATTTTCCTGCCGTCCATATGGTTTTCCAAAATCAACACTTCCGCCAGCAAATCAACACTTTCTTTATTATTCTTAATCTGTGCCACTGTCTCACCCAGCATCTGCCGTAATATGGCATTCACTCTTTCACGGAGCCTGCTTTCCACGTCACTGCATACAGCATCCTTTTCCCGAATCACGGCCATTCCGAAGGTGTCATCCATTCCCCACTGGCCAATCATCTTCTCAGCCAGCTGTGTTGCTACTTTCAGATCATCCGCTGCCCCGGATGATGCTCCGTTTTCCTTGCCGTAAAAGACAATTTCTGTAGCTCTCCCGGCAAGGGCTTCCCGAATCCGTTCATAAACCTGTTTCCTGGTGAGATTATATGCTCGGCGTTCATTCTCCTGCAGCATATAACCGCCAAAACTTTTATTGCCCATCACCGTCAGATAAGCCGGTGTGTGTTGATTCTGCCAGCATATAAAGGCATGTCCTGCCTCATGTCTGGCAATCCGCTTTAATTCTTCCTCCGAACAAAGTGCCTCTGTCTGACCATCATCAAAAGAAGCAAAAGCCTCATCCAGTATGTCATCAGTGACTTTCTCAAAATGCTGCTGCGCTGCACAGCGCATGGCATATCCGAGAATCAGTTTGATGCGTGACAATGTCATTCCGGCACTTCCGGCTGCAATTCTGTCGGCTTCTTCATCACTGAAGGCCAGCGCCGGGCTCTTCTCCCTGCGCTGCTTCAGGAACCGCAAACGTTCCTCCCTGTTTGGCAGGTCCACCAGAATTTTTCTGTCAAAACGTCGAAGCAATGCGGAATCCAGTGAAAATCTGTCTTTGCCCTCCACATCAAAATTCGTCGCTGCCAGCACAAAAACCTGGCTTTCCCCTGTTGTCTTAAATCCACTCATCTCCGTCAACAGCGCATTCAGTATATCCGCCCGGCTGTTGCTGTCACCTGCGCTCTGTCGATTCTTGCCAATGGCATCAATTTCATCAATAAACAAAATCGTCGGCGCATATTTGCGTGCTGTCCTGAAAAGTACATGAATGGCCTCCGGTCCTTCACCCACATATTTTTTCAAAAACTGACTGCCCTCCGCAGACATAAATGTCATATCCGCTTCTGTCGCCATGGCCTTGGCCAGCATGGTCTTACCGGTTCCCGGTAAGCCATGAAGCAGTACCCCCTTCGGCGGATGAAAGCCTTTCTCTATGTACTGCTGCGGATGCTTCATATAATCAATGAAAAAACGCAGTTCCTCTTTGGCATCCTCTGCACCTATAATCTCATCAAAAGTCACATTCGGCCGTTCCGTCTCAGCAAGAATACGCCCGGAATCAACACCTTCTACTGCATAGCGGAGTTGAAAATCTGTCAAAACGACTTCCGCAGATGTCCCATCCTCTGCTAACCGCCGCTTGCTGCTATAATCCACAACCTGATGATATCTGGTCAATCGCCGCACAGACTTCTCCATATCCGCCGTCATCTGAAATAAATTTCTGACTTCCAATGCAGCATCCTTAAAATCAACACTGAAATAGATTTTCTGAAGTCTGTCGATTTGCCCCTGACCTATCCCGAAGGCAACCTGCTGAAACAGTTCATAAATTTCCTCACTCAGAAACTTCTCCCCACGTCCGCTGATGGTTCGTGCATCTGCCATACCGCCCTCGGCAAAAATCAACGCTTTGCTGATATTGTCATCCAGATGTACCTGTATCTGAAATTGCTGTTCTAAATCGGAGACACATTTCTTCAGTCGGTACTCCAAAATCTGCTTCAGATAGCGCACTTCCATCCGATTAAACAAAATGACATTCCCGGATGCGAACCTTGAACATAATGCTGCCGGAAAAATCGGACTGCCGCTTTTTGCATCACACTCCGTACGCAAAGCCTGCATCACAGTCCGCTTCGGCACGCTGTCCAGAGAGGTGTTCCGTGCATCATCATAAATAGAACTGCCTGCATTGGTGGTCAGGATAATCATGGTCTGATCAAAGAAAACCTCCTGGTCCGTACAGCTATCACGCAGCCGTCCCGCATCCAGTATCTGCAGGAATAAATGCAGAACATTCATATGTGCTTTCTCTATCTCATCAAAAATCAGGACACATCTCGGATGCTTTCTCACGAATCCCGTTACATTGCCTTCCTTGCTTCCTTTATAAACGCCATCTGCCCCGGAGAATTCAATGACTGCATCCTTATCCGCATATTCACTCATATCAAATCGGGCAAAAGGACATTGCAGTGCTTCCGCCACTGTCTCCGCCAGAAAAGTTTTGCCGACACCCGGTGCACCGACAAACAAAAAAGAGGCCGCGGGTTTTCGCCTGGATGGGTCTGTCATCGACAATAATTTTGCCTGAAAATACCCTGTTACAAAGGTACTGACTGCATGCTCCTGTCCGTAGACCTTATCCAGAAGTGCCTTCTCAAGTTCTCCCGCCTCTATCGTCAGCTCACAAAGTGTTGATAACTTACTCCCATTCCGATCAGGCGTATCGGACATTCCCGCACACTTTGTCGTATCATTCTTACTATCTGCAGAACTCTCCGGCATCTCATTCTCAAATGTCCTTCTCGTCTTCCAGTCCAAAAAAATCTTCTCATAATCCATTGTTTTCCCGCACCGTCCCTCTTGTTGATTCTCACACAGCAATGGCCGTATCAATATACAAATGTATCAATCAACATCCGTTTATTCTTATCTTTTATTTTAGCAGACTAAACGATATTTTCCAACGTAGAAAGACATTTTATGCCTGCAAAAAAACAATATCATAGAGCAGAATATTAGCAGTATTTTTAAGTCTCTCGGACCATTCAAAAAGAAGCCATACACTAACTACTTAATGCACAGCTTCTCTCTATTCCTAATGACGCCATAATAGGCTTTCTCGATCATATTTCCCGCATCATCCGTTACAACCAGCTCTACTGTCAGAGATGAACCGTAAAGGCCATCGGTTTCTGCATCTATAAAAAGAAATTTTGTCTGCATTTTACACTCCCGTTCCCAGAATATTATACAGCCATTGCAGCATCCCACTCCACCCATGGTCCGCTACAATCGCAATGATATTGACAATTACATCTATTATGACAATCGCCCCAATTGCAATCCACAGCTGCCACCAGGCATCTCTGTTCCCCTGGCTTGCATTTGTTGCCTCATACAAGCTTTCCAGAAGACGCATCATGTAAATATCCGGGCTTCTGATCTCCCATTCTACATAATCTCTGAAAATAATCTGCCGGTTTATCACCCGAGAATTTCCCCGCAGCAGACTGAAATTAAACAGCTTATAGCGGCGTCCGACATTATTGACATTGTTGGCCGCATACCCGCTGTTGTGCATATGCCGACTGTATCCCGATTCATCTGCAAGACCACGGTAAATAATACTCTGTATGATATGATGATAGCTCAGCGGCAGCGCCAGCTCCTCTGAAAGTGTATGCCTGATTTTTAACTGCACCCCTCACAACCCCTTTATTATTTCTATCTGGCTTTATTCACATTTTCACTCAAATTTTTATATGGTTTTCAATATATTTTCAAGCTTTCCAAATCCATTCTTATGAACATCCTCAATAATCTGAATCCCCATATCCCTAGCACGCTCAAGGAAATATTTTCTACTTTTGGCAGCCTTTCCCATGTCTGTCGCCACCAGCACTTTCCTGGCATATTCACTGCCAAACTGTTCCGCCACTGTATTTAGTTTGTACAGCTCATCACCTGGAATTATACCGTTCTTGCAGGAGATAAACACCGGTACAACACCTTTCATCAAAATAACATCGATTTCATTTTCAGTATCCACCAGGCCGTCTTTATTGTTGTGAACAACACCGTCCCAGTCAATCATAACGCCGGTTCGCACATCGTTAAAATACGGCGTGCCGTCTGATTTCTTCATATTCTTCGCTGTCAGCAGCGTCACAAGCTCCAACAATGTTCCTGCCTTTGTCAGGCACAGCTTCACCTGCTCATTCTTAAATCTGAACTGCAGCATCTCATCATCTCTGCCGAATCCCAGAATCATGCCTGCTTCTGTCAGCGGCCCAAATATGCCATCCAGATTCAAAGTATTGTCCCGGGCCCTGAGACAGGTATGGACATCTTCCATATTGGCACATAACTGCAAATCATCATCTATCACACTGTTAAATGTCATCATTTCTGCCAGCATGGTAATCTGATAATTCCACAGGGCACAATTTCTTCGGCAAATTTCCCACATGGCAAACACATCTGCGGTAAATTCTTCATCCAGAACCCACGGATAGGTACAGCCTGCCCGCTGGGTATCCGTCACAATACTGCCGCCGTGCAGGATTATATTCTGTTCCACAGTCAGGCTTGGAATTTCTGATGAAAAAACACGTCCATCCATATCACAGTCATAGACAACACCGGTCCGGATATTATACTGGTGCAGCTTAATACCTTTGTCTTTATGTCGTTCATAAACGATGCCAATGGCCACCATAGCCAGTTCATCCCCGCCAGTCAAATCGAAATGGCAGTCCGGATAATCCATGACAATTTTCTCCAATGCAGTTACAATATTCCCCAGATCATGCGGAATCACACTGCAGTAGTCAATCTGCGTTGTATCATTGCCGCCAGAAGCCAGAAACTTCTCGTAGGCTTTGCCATTCTTCCGGATGATTTTGGACTGTCCCACAAGAATCACCTTGTCCGGATGACTTGTCAATGTACTGATCATATTGTCAATGGGGGTCTCACTAAAAAACTCTATCACAACCATATTTCTTCCCTCTCCATCCATATTTTTCATGCGTTATTGCGCTAAAATATACTATCTTCAGTATACCATACATACTAATAGCAGGTCATTTTTTTATATATATTTTATTAAAAAAGTTATTTAAATTCGACATTTTTTATTAATATTGTATCTTTAATAATTTTCACTTTACTTATATTATCTGTAGTCAGATGGAATTTTCCTCAGAGTTTCCGAAAAAAATCGTAACTGTTCAGAGCTAACCGGATATTCAAATATCAGCGGAATATCACGCACAACCATGGGATAACACCTGTCATGAAAAATAACGGTTTCGTTTTTCTTCAAATGCAGCAGCCGGGACGGGGAGAGTAACGGCCGATGATATTCATTGCAGCCTGCCAGTTCCGAGATATACTTTAAAAACGACATTTCTCTTGAATGGAGATAAATCAGATTGCCGCAGTTATCCAATACCGTCTGACTGGCATTCAAACCATATTTTTCTATCATCTGGGAATAGGACTGGATAACCAGGTGGAACCGGATATTTCGGCTTCTTGCAGCTGTCAGCATGGAAATCAAATCCGGCAGAATCGGCATATTACAAAATTCCTCAAGTATAAAATTCACCCGGCGCGGCAATATGTCCTGATAGTCTGACGCCGTTTCCAGCAACGCCTGATAGCACTGGGTAACAAATAACGTAGCCAGGAAATGAAAAGTTGTCTTCTCATCCGGTACAATAAGAAAAACAGCCGTTTTTCGAAGTCCTATCTGACCCAGTTCAAAGGTAGACTCGGATAACATATCAGTTAATGCCGGTGAGGCCTTGAAAAGACGCACCAACTGGTCAAAGGTTGATAAAATACAGGAACGAGTATTGGAGGCCGTCAATTCCATATAGCCTGCCAGATTCTGATAAATTTCGCCAGTCTTTGGCAGCTCCTGATAAATCGTATCCAAATCGCCATTTTCCATTCTTTCGTAACGCCATTTCAGAAGGTTCTTCATATTCAGATTTTCGCCTATTTTTTGCATGAGGCAACATAAGCCAAGAGCCAGCTGACCCGCACTCTCATTCCAATATCTGTCCTTGTCTGATTTTGATCTGGAATTAAATAACGTCTCCATCAGGTCATTTAATTCCAGAATCGCCTTCTGCTCACCGGATTTTCCCTGAGCAAAGGATTTTTCCACACATCCCATAGGATTCCACTTGTCCGGTGAATCCTGAGGTCTGCGCAGATCAATGATAGGCATAGCATATCCGGCTTCCGACAAAAAGCCTTTTGTTTTTCTAACCAGCTCTCCCTTCGGGTCTACAATCACCATGGATTCTCCTGCCTTTGCACAGGAATAAATCAACGGGAGGACAAAACGCAGTGTCTTCATGGAGCCTGTATCTCCCACAATAAGACTGTGCACCTCACTCGGATCAACATAGGCCATGTCCGATTCCCTGAAAAGAATCGGACCGCCCTTGGGTATCCGCCGTGAATCATTGATATGAAATCCATATAAATCACGCTTCATTTCATCTTCTGATGCCATTCTGGCATCCTGATATCTAAGACCATCTTCAAACATCTGTATTTCTCCCTATTCTTTAGCCTGTTCTTTTACCCTGCATCGACTTCTGTTCTCTATCCTGAATTTACGCCAGACTTCCTTCCTGAATTTATCCCAATCCTTTCCCGTTTTCGTCATCACTGCTCCGACACAAAACCAATGGTTCTGGCAGCTTCTCTTTTCTGAATTCCCGGCATCAGACCGATATCCCTGGCTCTGATGACTTTGCTCCTGCCATTTTGCATGCACTGTTCAAAATAAATCTGCCTGAAAAGCTGCTCGACAACGATGATATTTTCTGTCTCTGATTCACTTCTCTCTTTTAGCTTTTCTGCCAACAGTTGCTCAGCTTCTGCCTGAACACGCCAGCTTTCCTTTTCTGCCATCGTCACAAAATGTTTTACACACTGTTCAACAGATGGTGTCTGAGAATAGGCTCTCATCCACACCCCATATCGAACAAACTCAGCAAATAAGGCGTCATCCTTTTCCTGATTCTGACCGGCCGGAACAAGCAGTATAAAGCAGATATCTGAATGTTCTGCGATATACTCCAGAAACACTCTCAGAGACGAATTATAGCCGCTTCTTCCCCATTCTTCTGCCAGCTCAACCACAATGGTGCCAATGTAAGTATCATAACAGTCTCTGGCAATACTGTAGCTGTCGCAGAGATGCTGAATGAAAGCACCGGCGCCCTGCCAGTCCTCATAATAAGGCATTTTGATGGTAAAAGTCCGCACTAATCCTTTAAAAGGAAGCATTTCCTGCCGATCAATCACCTCGGCAATTTTTAATCCCAGTCGCTCCATCGCCGAAGTCGAATGCCCGATAATATAAAAATCTGGGCGCGGCCCTTTCAGCTGCTTCACTCGTCTGATAATTGCTTCTTCATTTTTTCTATACTTCGACATACCGCTTCACCTTTCATAGATTAAAACACATAATCACGACTTTTGACGTTCTATCATTTATATCTGCTGGTGATTGGAATTTTCCTCACAAATTTCGTACAAAAACAAAAAAGAATCTTTCCATCCTTTTCGGACTTTCATCCGATGGATAAAAAAGATTCTTTGTTTATTATCTGTCATCAAGTTCATATTTCCTCAAAACCCATAAAAAATAACCCGGGTATTCATATCATCATGACCGATAGAATAACCCGGATTATTCCGTTTCCTTGTTAAATGCCTTATCGCTGGTACAAGTTCCAGGAAGGCTTCCTATATTTGCAACTTCTATTATTCTGCACTGTTACACAGGCGGCTGGCTCCGCACCGCATCCACAAAAAGCATCGTCAGTCCCATGTAAACTGCCAGGGCCAGCCCAAACACAGACAGCAGTACAATGATAATTATACAAAGGATTTTTCTCTGCTGCAGTCCCCGCACTGCCAAAATAATTCCTGCAATAATCAGAATCAACAGTACTGCTGCCATACCAAACGTCATGCACTTATCTCCTTTCTCAGCCCCACCATCTATTCTTTATTATTTTCTCAACTTCCCTATTCCATCAGATAGTAATTTCCTTCTTCATCCCAAAGAAAAACATCTCCGTCCCCTGCAAAGACCTGATGTGACACACCATCATACATCGTAGACTCTGCATAATAAATATCCGCTGCATCTGCATCCTGTGTCAATGTACCACAATCCATCTCCGCCGGCTCAGCACCTGGCGCACGCTGATAATAACTCCAGTTTCCAGAAGCATCCATAACGATATACGTTTCCGCTGAAAGGTCACCGTCATAATACCAGATACCCTCAAAATGACTGAAATCATTTTCTAAATTAATGCTAGTTTCTTCCTGCGCATTTTCACCCCAATCAACGGAAGGGTCATAGGGTTCATCAGAAATCCATCCTCCAGGATAGACCTTATTATCCGCTTCATAATAGGCAAGTCCATCATCGCCAATCTTATACTCATCCCCCAAAAAGTACTCATTTACGCCGTCATTGTACCACAGCCATGTATCAGAACCATTGCCATAGTAGAATTTTGCTTTTTCAAGGTCTGTATAAGCCGCAATGTCACCGTCTCTGTAGAAGACACCGTCAAAATGTCCATCATCGCTGTATCGGCCAGGATACTGACCGGACAAAGTAAAACTGTTGCCGTCTTCACTTGCACAGAGATAAGCACGGTCTTCATTGTCGTAAAGATAAAGCCCCATTCCCTCACCCTCGTCACCAAGGGTTCCGTCCATGGAATAATCCGGTGAAGAAGCTGTATATATCATGTTCGCCGTGTCAATAACAATGGTTTCACCCACTGCATTCTGCCACATGCCGTCCCAGTTATTTGCCTCCCATTCTGCAAGTTTTGCCGTATCATCCCGTTTGAAAGTATTGCGGTGAATGTTAAGTCCATCACCGTCACCATTCTGATTCGGCATCAGCACACCGTCACTACGCAAAACAAAATCATACATGAAACCGTTGAATGTCATCGTCGGCTTGCCATCTTCCGGGGACTCCGACATTTCACCACGTCCGCCGACCCCATAATAGGAACGATAGATATAATATCCGCCCTCACTGTCAAAATACAGCTTCGTGCCGCCATTAATGCTCCACATGCCATCGAGGGACGCTGCGTCTGTCACCAATTCCTCACTGTCACCCTCTACATTTTCCGTTTCCTCCGATGATGCCGCTATACTGTCAGAACTTCCGCAGGCAGCAAGACTCAGACACATCACCATTGCAAACATAAAGGCCCCATACTTTTTCCATTTTTTCATCACACTTTCCTCCTCACATTACTTTTGATAATTTGCATCACTATTTTTGTTCTGTCATAACCAGCATTTCTCCTTTCTTCTGCTTCCCCCACCTGCACATCTCCCTGTTCCGGATTAAATTCATACCAATAAAGCGTATCTCTTTGAATTTTGATATAAGTCAGGCTGTTCCTGTTTCCGTCAGGATACCAATACCCCTCGGCAACCGTATTATCACTATTATCCGACACAATGATTTCATGTTCCTGCACACGCATCTCCTCAATAGAACTGTATCCCAGCTGCTTTGCCGGATTGTCCATCAACATAAAACGCATACTGAAAGTTTCTTTTATTATTCACCACGTGAAAAATCCACCGTACATACATTGTACGATGGATTTTATGCAATACCTATTCCCCAATGGTTAGTTTTTCTTGTCAAGACTGAAAATTCATATCCTACACCTCCTAATCATTCAGCACTTCCTGTATCTCCTGTTTATTCAGGTGTGTCTTTTCCATCAACGTATCCACCAGTTGTGCCATCTTATCTGCATTTTCTTTGATAATCGCAACCGACAAATTAAGCTGTTCCTGAATAATGGCATTGACCTTTTGTTCAATGCTCTGTGAAACCGTCTCAGACACTTCATTCTGCATGACGATTCCGGCGGCAATTTCATGGTACATGCCATAATTGCAGATCATTTTTCGTGCAATGGCGGTTGCTGTCTCAAGATCGGAGGATGGGCCTGTGGACAGTCCCTCTTCTTCGCCGTAATAAGCCAGTTCTGCTGCCCGGCCGCCCAAAGAAACAGCAATCTGACGAAGCAGTTCTTTTTTTGTATAAACGCCCTTACCTTCGGCTACACTGTACATCATGTATCCGCCGTGGTTGTCCCGGGCCGCCACTGTCAGGTAAGACGGTTCTTCTCCGAAATAATTGCACACAACGGCATGCCCCGCTTCATGGCGGGCTGTTTTAATAAGATCAGCACGATTCCAATGTTTTTCTTCGCCATGATTATACTTTTCAAAAGCCTCATCCATCATGCTGTCTGACACTTCTGCGCCGCTGCGAATGGCTTCACGGATGGCTGCATTCACTGCACCCTCAAGCAATGCCGAACTCATGCCGATCGAACGTTCTGCCAGATTCTGCAGCATATCATCACTGATCCTGAGTATCTGATGCTTATTGCGAAGCATCTTCAACAGCTGAATCCTGCCCGCTCTGTCTGGCAAATCAATGCAGATACTCCGGTCAAACCGCCGAACCAGCGCCGAATCCAATGCGCCTGTACTGCCGTTATTGCCGCCAAGATTGGTGGCGGCCATCACAAGCACCGGCTTTTTAACTGATGTTTTGAAGCCATCCATCTCCGTCAACAGTGCATTCAGGATTTCCTGTCTGCCGTCATGAAAAGCTTCCTCCGTTCTTCTGCGGCCAATGGCATCAATTTCATCGATAAACAAAATCGCCGGCGCATATTTTCTTGCAATCGAAAATATTCTATGCACGGCCTGCGGTCCCTCCCCAACCCATTTGCTGATAAACTGATCAGCCGAAGCTGTCAGGAAGGTTACATCGGATTCCGCCGCTATCACCTTGGCCAGAGAAGTCTTTCCGGTTCCCGGAGGTCCGTAGAGCAAAATACCCTTTGGTGCTGCGGCACCTTTCTTCAGAAAGCTTTTGGCATCTTTCAGATAGGACTGAAAATACTGCAATTCTGATTTTACATCCTCCGACACCACAATATCCGACCAGTGAATATCCGGTTTTTCTTCTGCCGATAAAACGTCTTTCTGATCATCCGCATCTACCGCCGTCGCCAGATGCAGATCAAAAATCTTGATGGTGCCAATGGTGCCGTCTTCACTTAAGGACTGGGCTGTTTCATAATTCAATACCTGATGCCTAAATGCAAGGGTATCCAATGCCTTCTGCTGCCACAGCTGCATCTGAAGCTGGTCAAGCGTTGCTTCACAGGCATTCCTGTCCGAAAATGAGATATGTAAAATGTCCTCGGCTCCTTTCCCCAGAAATGAGAGTACTTCTTCACGATTATATTGATAATTATCTGTTTCCCAGATAAAAACCGGCAGTTCCGGTTCATACTGCTGCAAAACCTCCCAGCATTTTTTGCCCTCTGAATGCACATCTCCCGCATTCAGATAAGACGTTTCCTCTGAACGTCCATGAAAATAATCAATGGCTGCAAAACTCAGTTCATGCTCCTGAAGAATCTGTTTCACTTCATCCAGATTCGATGCATACAGCATCCTGCCCTTTTCCTGCATCTGCTGTGCCTGCATCCGCGCTTCTTCACTGCCGAAAAACAGGAAAGTATTGTCCTCCGGCACATGATATAACTGCCGGATGATCGGTTCAGCCCGGTCAATATCCAGCTGCCATCGGATTTTCTGAATGCCGCCTGCTGCCATTGCTTTTCTGTCAGTTCCTGCCAGACGATAAAGTTCAAATAACTCTGCAGAGAAAAAGCGTTTGGCCGCTGCAGTCATATTTCTTGCATCACAATGTCCGCCCAGTGAAAAGAGAAGGGTTGTGGCCAGTGATTCAGCATCTTCCGACAAAATGGAAGCCTCCTGATAAAGAGACGCCTGCTGCTCCATCAGCTTTCTCGCTGCAATCGTCGAAAGCTGATGGGCCGTAAGATGATTAAACAGTAAAACATTTCCTGTGGCCAATCTGGAACAGATTGCCTGCGGAAAAACCGGTCTTCCGGTAACCGGATGACACTCTTTCTCCAGAGCATCCAGAATCACCTTTTTCGGTACATCCGAATAGTTGTGTTTTGTCGTATCCTGATACAGGGATTTGCCGGCATTGGTTGTGAAAATGATCACGGTTTCACCAAAAGCGATATTGGCTTCATATTTATTATCATACAGTGTACCGGCATCCAACACCTGCAGAAACAGATTGATAACTTTCGGATGTGCTTTCTCAATCTCATCAAAAATCAACATTGAAGATGGATGGTCATGCACAAAACCGGTTAATGCACCGGGTTTCGGTGACTTGAAATTTGCTCCGGCACCCGTTAATTCAGAAGCCGAAACATCGTCGGCATAACTGCTCATATCAAAGCGTTTCACAGGCAGCTCCAGGGCCTTTGCCGCTTCTGTCGCCAGATAAGTCTTTCCGACTCCGGGACTTCCCGCAAACAGGAAAATGGCTTTCGGTCTGCAGCGGTTCTTCTCCGTAAAGGCGGACAATTCTCCCTCAAAATAACCATTGGCAAATTCTGCGATAATATTGTCCTGCCCAATGACCTTCTGCATCAACTGTTCGCGGATTTGAACCGTCTTTGCTGCCAGCTGTTCCATCGTCGGTTTTTTCACGGAATGCTCTTTCTCTGCAGCTGCCTTAACCGGATGCTCTGTCTCTGTCATTGCCTTAATCGGCCGTTCCGTTCCCGCAGTCATCTTCTCCGAGTGCCCAGTCTCCCGAGCCGTCTTTACCTGCTTGCGGAGATACTGATACGCATCCACTGCAGAGCGTATGCTCATGTTCAGCCAGATACGGAATGCACAGAGCTGCTTCTCCTGCCCTGTCAGACTGTCTTCAGATTTCACAGGCGGCACCGCTGTTCCTTCTGGTTCATCCCTGGCAACAGCTCTCCGAAGCGCTTCATACTCCTGAATATCATAGGTTTTCCCCTCAAGTACATGGCTGTCTCTTCCTACTGAAACGATTGCACTGTACATAGCCCCCAGACCGACAGAATCGTTTTTTGACTCACACTGCTTTTTTGCTTCTTCAAATATCAATGTTAATAATTCTGTTTGCATCATGTTCCTCCTCATCTGTCATCACTGTATCAGGCTTCTCTTTCTCTTTTCATGCCCGCCGCTTGCCTATAGCGTAAAGCGGCGGGCTGCCGCGCGGCTCACCACGCCGTTTCGTAAATAACGATGTCCTAGGACCAGATAGCCTTGTTGATCATCGGGTACGCCTCATCTACGATAGATGCCATCCGCATCATCAGTTCCATCGTCACCTTTGCAGCGGTAGTCTCATCAACCAGTGCATCTGCCTCTGCATGGACATTCATTTCCTGTCCAATGCAGAATTTAACCCAGCGCATCTTGTTATTCAATTCATTGCAGCTCAGCAGTGCATTCGGGTACTGCTCTTCTGTCACACGTGTCACCTCAAAACATCTGAGGGCCACCGACTTTTCCGATGCATCAAAGAAAATCATGATCCGTATCCGGGTACTGTCCAGATTAAATCCCACTTCCACCAGATCATCCCCATCCTGAAGCGTTCTGATGTCTCTGTATTTAAGATCGCGTTCCTTCAGTTCATTGATAAATAATTCTGTTGTTTTAAGCATATGTCTACCTCCATTGTTCTTTGCAGCTGTTTTATTTCTGATGCTGCTATCATAACACATCTCTTTTTGATGGCTGTTACCACGGTGGCATATTTTTGCAATTAGTCCACATCGTGTAAATTGTATAAATGCAATGTCTTTCAAAAAAAGAAAAGCTCCAGTCATTACATATCCTATAAGACTGAAGCTCTTTTTGAATATCTGAATCATATCCGCAATCCGGCCTTCGCCGTACATCCATGCCCTTCACCTATATTCTGCCACCAGGAAGATAAGTCTGAGCTTCGGGGAGCGACCCCTCACTTCTTACCCCGGCTTTCGCCCAAGCCTGCACAGGAATGGCTACCTGCAAATTTCACCGTCCATTCAGATTTTTCCTCAACTGTTTCTGCCATACGGCTACTTTCACCGGCTACTTCCGTTATAGGCGGATTTCTCCACCATCAAAGCAGAGTGCATTATTGGCTTTACCTCTGTCATACCGGTTGCCACACTGATACCCCTTAGGCTTATTCCTGCACCGCAGGCGTCTATTGCTGCACCCGGAAGTTCCGTGCAATTAAGTGCGAACATCTCTGCGATATGCGTTTTCCTTGACAGTTTCCGTCTCCCCGGAATTCATCACTGAACCCCGACGGCCTCCCGAAGCAGGTATCCCTGCTCCGGTCAACCGGACCTCCTCACCATTTCGGCTCTTGGAAATTACCGCACACCTCGAAGCACTGGCGTACTTTATTCATCGAGTTGATTGCAGACATGATTCAAATATTCAAGTATAAAATTGTCAATTGTCAGCAGACCGGATGGAGCAAATACTCTGATACTCTGTATTTCATCGCTGTCCCCCGCTGACAAGAATCATTATAAACGCTGATGAAGTATTTGTCATTCAACCAGCGGTTTAAAACATCCCTTTACTTATTGGGCCCGCCGTATTGCCGGCAGACCCGCTGCCGCCTATGACCAGATGGCTTTATTGATGACGGGATAAGCATCATCAATGATGGACGCCATTCTCAGCACTAGGTTCATGGTAACTTTTCCGGCATTGCTATCATCAATAACAGCTAAATTCCATTATTTTTATTCTGCTTCTATAATATCTGCTCGCTGTCCGAAAAAACTCAGACAATGAAGATTTTTATTCAAGCTCTCTTGATGTATCTATCATAGCATTTTCCGTCTCCGAATCTATTCCCGTAACGGCAGATTTTTACAATTAATACACAATGCATAAACGCAACAAAAAAATAAAAACCCGAACTATTCATATCTGTCTAACTGACATCAATTGCTCAGGTTTACGCTCTTTTTCATCCACATTTATTACAGTGTATAGAGCACATTGCTCACTCATAGGTACGGTTCAACGAAACTTATATTTTTGTGGCTGAAGAATTCTTCAAATAGGTTTCAATCTCTCATAGGTACGGTTCAACCTACACCACTCTCAACACTAAATTTTGGAGAAGACAATGAGTTTCAATCTCTCATAGGTACGGTTCAACACACATTTTTAGGAGGAGATTTTATGACACTCACTATCATGTTTCAATCTCTCATAGGTACGGTTCAACAACAGTGTTTACTGCGTTTTCTGTTTTCATTATACCCCATTTTCCCTGTTTTTCAATCTTTTTCTCCAAAAAAGTCGGTCAACCTCTTCATAGTAAATTCCTGCAAAGCCTTGGCTTAACAGTGATAAGGAACTAATTTACTTATCAACTGTTAGCTGACGGTTTCCGGGGTGCATACGGACAAATCCCGTCTGATTTCTAACAGGAAGTCAGACGGGATTTTCGCTTTATATTACGAATTATGGAGGACATACCATGAAAACCTTAATATCTTGTGCCTACAATATGGATAATTGCTGTGTGGAACTGAAATTCAGCGACGGCAGTATGATTGCGATTGACACTATCACCGTTGAGAACGAGATTGCTGACAATATGTATCAGCGGTCAGAGCTGGATTATTTGATCTACAACGCTCCTTTGGAGTATGCAGACCTTATCTTGAACGGCGATCCCGAAACCTATTTGAAAACTGTAACAGAAAACAAGCCTTTGGATAGCTGACAACACGCTGCCCGCAGGAGAAAATCCTGCGGGCGTTTTTCTGTTTATATTATTTTCCTCCGCTGGATCTCAATTTAGGAAAGAAGATGACAATCTTGAAGCCCTTTCCCCACTGGGAAGCTGCTTCCAGATGAAGATTTAGATCGTCGGCCATCTTCTTAACCAGGTAAAGTCCCATACCGGTAGCCTTCTTTCTGCTGTCAGTAGAATCCCCGGTAAAGCCCTTTTGAAAAATGTACGGCAGATCATGTTTTTTTACGCCAATGCCGTTATCTTCAACAGAAAGGATATCTGCGGTCTCCGAATGTATCATGGAAATTGTAAGCATGGGACTATCGCTGCTATATTTGATGGCATTGCTAACGATTTGTCCCAACATAAACTGAAGTCCTCTACGGTCTGTATAGACTGTTTCAGATTGCAGTTTGTTGAGAATGACAAACTGCTTCTCTTCAAGAAGTGGGGCATAGTCCTCCAGAACTTCACCCAAGCAGTCATTCAAATTGACATCCTCAAATCGGTAATCCTTTGTACTGCTCTTCAACCGGGCATAGTACAGCATCTGCGTGACATCCTCCTGAAGCTGACTGCGGACATAATCCAGCTTTGCTTGCAGGGAAGGAGAGATTTCATCGTTCCGGTTATCCAAGAGCATGGTCAGCAACGATAGGGGCGTTTTCGCTTCATGTGCCCAGCCCTCCACGTATTCTTCATAGTCCCGTAGGGCATCCGCCATATTGTTACTCTCGTTTTTGTATTCCCGTAAAACCGAAGCCAAAAATCGGACAGATTCTCCTTCTTTCTGACTAATGGCACTGAGCAGCCGTTCTTCATTGCAGATGGTAGGATCACTGAGGAAATCCCGGAACAGTTCCATGTGGGTGTTCTCCCTCTTGTTTAGTACAAACAGAATCACTGAAAACAAAAGGATGCTCGTCAGAACTACTAACCCGATCAAGGTTTGAAATGCCTGAATGTCAGAAATCCAAAGAATGACAGCGCAAAAGCAATCCACGCCCAGCAGCAACAGAAGCCAGGGGTAGTACCGTTCTATCATGTGCCAAAGCTGCTTCATAGAGACACCTCCGCTTCCAAACGGTAGCCCATTCCTCGAACTGCAACGATTCGCTGCTTCATTTCAAGGGCGGACATCGTTTTTTTCAGCCGGGTCAGGTTAACCTGCAAGGCATTTTCATCTATGTATTCCGTAGTTCCCCACAGTGCCATGCAAAGCTGCTCCGTTGTAACCAGTGCATCACCACTTGCCAAAAGAGCAACCAACAGTTTTCCCTGATTTTTTGGAAGCACCACAGAGGTGTTATGAATATAAAGTGTGTAGGTCTGCTGGTCCAACAAGAAGTCCAATCCCTCTATGAGGTTGGTACGACCTTCATACCTTTTGAGAATATTGGATACCCTGGCGAGAAGTCGGTCTTTTCTGCACGGCTTCGTCAAATATTCATCTGCACCCAACTGGAACGCTTGCAGTTCATCCTTTACCTGATCTCTGGAAGTCAGCACCAGGATGGGGATAGCGGTTTTATTCTTTAACTCCTGGCAGATTTGAAAGCCACTGATTTCTGGTAAATTCAGGTCTAAGATCACGAGGTCAGGACGGAGGGCTGCCAAGAGCCGAGCGGCATCTTCAAACTCGGTGATTGCCTCCACAAGATACCCGTCCTTTTGGAGCATATTGCAGAGTTCTTCCCGCATATAGACTTCATCTTCCACAACAGCAATTCTTTTCACGACAGCACCTCCTTCCAAATTATTCTTCTCTCTGCGGCTGCATCAGTGTCAGCAAATACCGATCACTGGAGTGCTTGACCACTCTCATATAAATATATTCTATCACGCAAAGCAGCAAAATCATAGCAGCAGATACAAGCAGCATTTCAGACACTGTCCCACGGGTTCGGGACGAGAGTATCCCTGTAAATAACGCCCTGACTCCAAACAAACTGCTGACAGCCGCAACCAATACAGGAAGTCCCATAAACCAGGTAATTTGCTTTCCAGCAGACTGGCAAAGGGTTTCGTAAGTAGCTCCCAGGCGGATCAGAGTCTGGTATCTGCGCCCGGTTTTCTGCTGACTCATCAGGAACTGAACACCCACGATGGTGTTGGCAACTACCAGGAAAACAATCGCAAGATAGAGGGTAATATAACTGGATGCTATGGTGTAGAAAAGCTGACGACCCATATTCTGAAGATAGCTTTCATATTCAATGTCAATTTCGTCCAGCTTCTCGTTCAAATCCAAATATGCAGTCATAAGGCTATTTCCATTCAGAGCTTGCTCACTGAGCACCGCATTGACATAGGTATCATACATTCCCTGACTATAATATAGGAATGCTTCATCCGGAAGAATCAATGCAAAGGACAAGGTTATAGAACGGTCCGTGACCAAATTCACAGACTGAACCTCTCCTGTAAGATGAATCGGACTACCATCCAGTTCCACCTTGGGCTGCCCGGCCAATACTTGGTTCAGCATTGCGGTACGGCTTGCCGTAGTAAACTCTGTATCAATATAGACAGTGGCCTCCTTTTCGCCTAATTGGAGAGCCGGATTGCCGGACAATTCCAACAAACGATTATAGTCCGATAAACAAATCAAATATGGGTATGTGGCATAACCAAGATTGTTCAGAAGGACATCCCGGTCTTCCGACTGGGGCAGGCTCCGAAGAGAGTCCATAACAGCGTCCATGCTGTAGGCATTATCATAATCTTCTGTGGTGCGAATACGCCCAACCCTCATTTCAAAAAGCTCTGAAAATTGATTTTCCAACCTGTTTTCTTTCAGGACTGCCTTTATATTCGGAAGAACCTGCGATGAATCTTCTGCAGTATGATCTTCAAAAGTATAGTCGATTACATGGCCAGAAGACAGGTT
Organism: Coprococcus intestinalis; assembly: GCF_023656595.1. Taxonomy (NCBI): domain Bacteria; kingdom Bacillati; phylum Bacillota; class Clostridia; order Lachnospirales; family Lachnospiraceae; genus Coprococcus; species Coprococcus intestinalis. Next base: position 82,037 of record NZ_JAMOKJ010000015.1, read on the forward strand.
ATTCGTTCCTGCAATTCCTACGCCCGCACCAAAACAACACAGCGCCGCCAGAATCAGCAGGGAGCTGATGGCCATGGAGTTTGACTGATGAATGACATTCTCCTGAATCTGCCGGAAGGTAAATACATGAAGCTGCTTATTTCCTTTTCCTTTCTTAACAATCAAAGCAATCAGCGCACGCATCCCATAGAAAAGCAGCATCGTACCAACTATGCCCAACAGCAAAGTCAGTCCCATCATACTTACCTTTGTCCATGCAATTCCCTGAATCGCCATGTAGTAAGCCACTGCCAACATCACACTTCCGCATATAGCAGCCAGTCCATAGATAACAGATGGCATTTGCTTTTTGGGGCGGTTCGTTGGCTGGGATAGCAAAGTACCGATCTCCTGGCGGCTGATTCGTCCACTCAAAATCAGAAGTGCCGTCAGCTTAATTGCCAGAAATCCTGCCAGCGTCCATTCAATCGCAGACCAGGATAAAGAAAACTGATGACCGATGATCCCCATGCCTACCAGCTTGGCGGTGACAAGACTGACAATTTCTGAAAGCACCACAGCCACAGGTAAGCCTATGAGCATGGCAAGAATACTGGTCAGGAAATCTTCCGCCAGAAGCATACCAAACAGTTTACTTCTACGCATCCCCAACATTAGATAAACACCAAACTCATGCCGTCTGCGCTCGAACTGATACTTGCAGGCAAAATAGATCAAAAAGAACAGAATACCGAGGGTCATCCCATAAAACGCAGGAATCAGAAGCAGGAGTTTGTCAACTGCGTCACTCTCCATTTTCTGCAAAAAGAGCATCACATCTTGAGTGGAGATGGAAAGAATCATGTAAAAGGCAACAATAGAAATCACCAGGGAGCTGAAAAACAGACCGTTTTCCTTTCGGCTGCGGCGGCTGTTCCGAAGAATGAGATTAGAGAACATTTGCGCTGCCCCCTCCCAGTTGCGCCATCACCTTCAGGATGCGCCCGTAGAACTCCTGCTGGCTTTCGTCTCCACGCCGAAGCTCATGAAAGATCACGCCATCCTGGATGAACAGGATGCGCTTACAGAAGCTGGCGGCATTGGAATCATGGGTTACCATCAGGATCGTAGCTTGTTCGTCACGATTCAGGCCGGACAGCTTCTCCATAAGACTTCTTGCGTTCTTAGAATCCAGCGCACCCGTCGGTTCATCGGCAAGGATCATTTGGGGATGTAAGATCAGAGCCCTTGCTGCCGCAACACGCTGACGCTGGCCGCCGGACATCTTGGACGGAAACTTATCCAGAACATCAGTGATTTCCAGATAGTCAGCCAACTGCTTCAGCCGCTGGCTGCTTTCTGCTTCGGATACCCCATGCAAGGAAGTCGGGAGCAGGATGTTTTCCCTGCCAGTCAGGTTGTCCAGCAATTCAAAGTTCTGGAATAGATAACCAACTTTTTTGCCACGATACTCTGCAAGAGCCTTTCCCTTGAGGGATTGCAGAGTATCGCCTTCCACCTGAATGCTCCCACCGGTGGGCTGAATCACAGTTGCAATACAGTTGAGAAGCGTGGATTTACCGGAACCACTGCTTCCCATAATGCCGAGAAACTCTCCCGGCATCACCTGGAAGGTGATCCCATTCAGTGCCTTTGTTTGACTTGGCACATTGCCATAGATTTTTGTTAAATTTTCAATATTCAAAATGGGTTTCATGTGAATACCTCCTATCATTTGTAATAAAATGATAGCATGGGAACACAGCAAATACCACTTACAGTTGTTGTAAGGATTCAGGATATAAGTGGCGGCTCAAGGGGGACGAGCATATATTTTTTAAGAGCATCAGGCGACAATGATAAAATATACCGGATCGCCTCATTGGCAAACCAGTTCGTTTTAATTGTATCCCAATCAGCAAGCCGAATGATTTCTGCTGTGCCGTTCTCAAAATCAACTGATATTTCGCCCCATTCGCCGTCGCAGTCTGCCTGGTATTCGTAGATTGCGGCGGTGATTTTCTTTTTGCGCTTGGTTTTGGATTTCTGTTTCAGCCGGACTGCATGGATAGCACCCTCGGCAACCAGAAGCTCTTTTGTTTTAATCAAAGAAAAAGCTCCAGTCCTCTCACAAAAACTGAAGCCTCTTTTGAATATCTCAATCACACCCGCAATCCGGCCTTCGCCGTACATCCATGTCCTTCACCTATATTCTGCCACCAGGAAGATAAGTCTGAGTTTCGGGGAGCGACCCCTAACTTCTTACCCCGGCTTTCGCCCAAGCCTGCACAGGAATGGCTACCTGCAAATTTCACCGTCCATTCAGATTTTTCCTCACTATTTCTGCCATACGGCTACTTTCACCGGCTACTTCCGTTATAGGCGGATTTCTCCACCGTCAAAGCAGAGTGCATTATTGGCTTTACCTCTGTCATACCAGCTGCCACACTGATACCCCTTAGGCTTATTCCTGCACCGCAGGCGTCTATTGCTGCACCCGGAAGTTCCGTGCAATTAAGTGCGAACATCTCTGCGATATGCGTTTTCCTTGACGGTTTCCGTCTCCCCGGGATTCATCACTGAACCCCGACGGCCTCCCGGAGCAGGTATCCCTGCTCCGGTCACCCGGACCTCCTCACCCTTCCGGCTATTGGAGATTTTACCGCACACCTCGAAGCACTGGCGTACTTTATTCATCGAGTTGATTGCAGACATGATTCAAATATTCAAATATGAAATTGTCATTTGTCAGCGGACCAGACGATACTCTGATACTCTGTATTTCATCGCTGTCCCCCGCTGACAAGAATCATTATAAACGCTGATGAAGTATTTGTCATTCAACCAGCGGTTTAAAATATCAAAAAATGGGGAAATGTACATCAAAAATGCCCCAACTCTTTATGAGCTGAGGCATTCGAAATATTCATGCAAAAACAATAAATTCAACAAAAGGAAATCATCTCCCATAGGTACGATGTAACACGCAATAAATTTAAAACGATACAGAAAGAAAGCAATAAAATGTGTCAATCTCTCATAGATACGGTGTAGCGCATGCTTTGGAGATGCTTCAGACACATTGTCTTGTTTCAATCACTCATAGGTACGGTTCAACTGGTACAATAGTGCTGTCAAAAAGAGCAAAAAATAGTTTCAATCCCTCATAGGTACGGTTCAACAACCGTATTTACTGCGTTTTCTGTTTTCATTATACCCCATTTTCCCTGTTTTTCAACCTTTTTCTCCAAAAAAGTCGGTCAACCTCTTCATAGCAAATTCCCGCAAAGCCTTGATTCTACTGGCTTTTTTATTTTTGTCAAAATTGGCTCGGAGGTTCACCGACTTTTCAGCCGTTTTTTGGCTGTTTTCGGCACTTTTCCATGCTGTTTTTGTTCTGGAAGCCTTGATTTTACTGCCCTGGAGGTTCACCGACTTTTTTACAGAATTTTTAGCAATCTCCTGTTTGAATGTCCAACTCTAAATTTCTACAGAAAACCGAAGATATCGATGCAGTCAATTGCTGCATTCATATCTTCAGTCTGATTTTTATTCATACATATAAAGGATTCCCAAAGTTCCCGGCCCGCAATGACAGGAAATGGTTCCTCCGGCACGGGTCACATAGATATTCTCAATATCCGGCTGCCATTCATTGATTTTGGTACGAACCAGCTCAATGATATCTGGGTCAATGCCGGAATGGGTAATAAATATCCGGTTCTGTCTAATATTGTCTTTGCCTTTCAGCATATCATCGGCATAGGCCGCAAAACATTTCGTCGTCCTGCCGCGATATTTCTTCGTGGACAGCATATTGCCGTTTAATACGTCGATACGTGGTTTCAGCTTCAGAATATTGGCACCGATGGCCGCCACAGAACTGCATCTGCCGCCTTTCCAGAGATATTCTATGACATCCACAAGGAAACTGGCCTGGCATTTATCTGCGTCCTCACGCACTTTTGCCGCAATTTTCTCCGCTGATAGCCCCTGTTCCCGCAGATCACAGGCTTCCAGTACAAGCAAACCGATACCGGTTGAAAGAGTTCTTGAATCTACCGGATAAACATGCCCGGTTTCCTCCGCCGCAAGCATGGCCTGATTATAGGCTGTTGACATCTCTGAACTGATTGTAAAGTGTACAATCTCATAACCTTCATCCAGCCAAGGTTTCCAGCACATCTCATAGTCATAGGCATTCGGCGCAGATGTCGTACATAATCTGCCTGTCTGCTCATAATGTCTGTAAATATCATCCGGGGTAATGGTCACATTGTCCTGCAATAGCTCGCCATCTCTGACAATGGGATGCGGAAGAACTGCAACATCAAACTGCGCCAGCAATTCTGCTGACAAATCGCAGGTACTATCACTCATAATCTTTACTTTACTCATACGCTACTCCCGACCATCTTGGGTCTATTCCTGAATTTAACTCTGAAAACCGGCTGCTAGTACATCGTTTTCAAAAATATCTTCTAAACTATTTTCTCCTATTATGCCAGCTCCATATGACCTTCCATTTTAAAATAATCTTTCCATGCTGCAGGTCCGCCGGCCAGTACCGAACACCCCTTATCAAGGGAGATTCCCGTACCATCCATACGGCTGATACGGCCGCCGGCTTCCTGCACGATCAATGAACCGGCCGCATAATCCCAAGGCGACAGACGGCACTCAAAGAATAATTCACAACGTCCACTGGCAATATCACACAAATCTAATGCAGCGGAACCACTTCGTCTCACATCCAGACTTGCCCTATGCAGTGTCTTCACCAGATCAAAGGTCTGATCAATTAATTCTGCATAATAAGGTGATGTCCCGAAACATACAAGTCCTTCTTCCAGTCGGTTAGAAGATACATGCAGCGGTTGACCATTTAAAAAGGCTCCCTTTCCTCGCTGCGCATAAAACATCTCATTACTGTATGGGTTATAAACAACGCCGATTTCCATAGTCCCATGAAGTGCCAGTCCCACAGACACGCAGCTTCTGTGATAATTTTTGATAAAATTGGTCGTTCCATCGATAGGGTCCGCAATAAATGCATAACCTTCACCAATTGCTTTGCTGTGTTCTCCTTCCTCACCGATAAATACCGCCTCCGGCAGAATTTTCAGCAATTCCTCCTCAAGATAGGCCTGAACCGCCACATCATATTTTGTCACAAAATTCGCCCGTCCCTCCTTGGAACTGACATTTCTCTCGGCACCATCTGCGAACAATATAATATCGCCGCATTTTTTGACCACCGTCACTATTTCATCCAGCATTTCTCATTCCCCTTTACATTCCGGCATTGATAATTCTTCTGAACTAACTGCCGGCATTTTCATCTTCATCAGAAACCACAGCGGTTCAGAAATCATCTCTGAACCGCTGTATCATAAGTATTCAGAACTTGCCTATAAGTTCTGATGCGGAATTCGGCTCTGCTGCGCAGACGTACTTCCCGACCGAATTTCTGCACATTATTTAAGTTTCTTAATACGTTCAACCGCTTCAAGTGTGTTCTCATAAGAGCCGAAAGATGTCAGACGGAAATAACCTTCACCGCTTGGTCCAAAGCCTGAACCAGGTGTTCCCACAACATTCGCCTTATCCAGCAGATAATCAAAGAATTCCCATGAAGTCATCTTGTCCGGTGTCTTCAGCCAGATATATGGCGCATTCACACCGCCTGAAGCAGAAAATCCTGCTGCTGCAAGGCCTTCTCTGATAATCTTCGCATTATTCATATAGTAAGCAATCTGTTCCTGTGTCTGAGCCTGACCTTCCGGTGTATAGACAGCTGCACCGGCCTGCTGAATGATGTAAGGTGCACCGTTGAACTTTGTGCCGTGACGTCTTGCCCACAGGCTGTTTAATGTCACATCGCCGCACTTAAGCGCCTTAGGAATAACTGTGAAACCAAGACGTGTGCCTGTGAAACCTGCATTCTTGGAAAAGCTTCGAAGCTCGATGGCACATCTGTCCGCACCGTCGCACTCATAAATCGTATGGGCCACATTATCTTCTGAAATGTAGGCTTCATAAGCTGCATCATAGATGATCACTGCACCCTTTTCAAGGGCATAATCCACCCATTTCTGAAGCTCTGTCTTCGGAATCGTTGCGCCTGTCGGGTTATTCGGAAAGCAAAGATAAATGATATCCGGTGTTTCTTCCGGCAGTTCCGGTGCAAAGCCATTCTCCTCTGTGCAAGGCATATAGATCACATTGGAAAATCTCTCTGTTGCAGAATTGTAATCCCCTGCTCTGCCTGCCATAACGTTCGTATCAACATAAACAGGGTAAACCGGGTCACATACCGCAATACGGTTATCAACTGAAAAAATATCCCCGATATTGCCGGAATCGCTCTTGGCACCATCACTGATAAAGATTTCATCAATGGCAATATCAACGCCGCGAGCCTTGTAATCATGCTGTGCAATCGCGCTTCTCAGAAATTCATAACCCAGATCAGGTGCATAGCCCTTAAATGTCTCCTTAACAGCCATTTCATCAACTGCGCTGTGCAGTCTTGCAATAACAGCCGGTGCCAATGGCAGTGTCACATCGCCGATACCAAGGCTGATGATCTGGTCTTTCTTCTCCGGATTAGCTTCCTTATATGCAGCTACTTTCTTCGCGATTGTTGAAAACAGATAGCTGCCTGGTAATTTAAGATAATTATCGTTGATTTTAAACATCTTCGTGTCCTCCTCATCTTATCCGTCCGCATTCTTAGTATAAGCTAACGAATTTATGGTTCTGTTCACCATTGTAACTCATGAAAGCATTTCATGCAATAGTTTTCATTCGACTCTCTTTGTCTAATGTACTCATAGCTGCTCAAAGTCAACCTCAAAAATATATTGACATCTTTCATCCATTCAGTCTGCCATAGCCCGCTCCTTTCGGATTCCAACCCTACAGTTTAATGAATTCCGGCTTCCTATGCTCAAAGACCGTCAGATATCTGAACCCGGCCGTTTCCAGCATTTCATGGGCTTCCTTCTGATAAAAGCCGATATATTCTGCTTTGTGGGCGTCACTGCCTATGGTAATGATCTCACCGCAGCATTCCCGGTATAACTTCAAAATCGACATCGGCGGCATGGCATCCTGCATGGCCTTATAATATCCGGAAACATTCAACTCAATGCCCCGTCCCTTCTCTGTCAGATTCTTAAACAGCTGACGGAATTTCTCCTCATAAGGTCTCAGATCAAGACGCAGTTGATTACGCTCAAACATATAGCGCAGCGGATAGGTCAGATGCCCCATCACATCAAAATCGCCCATTTCCGATAATTTCAGCAGCCAGTCCACATAATGATCATACATTTTCGCCACATCGATTTTGGTAAAATCATAATAATAGACATCCAGATCTTTTTCCATATTATGGATAGAACCGATGACAAAATCCAACACATCACCATAATCCCTGATAAAAAGCGCCGCCGCTTCCGGATTCACCTGAGGCTGTCCAAGCTCCGCACCGATGCGCACCTTCAATTGTCCGGCATACTTTTCCTTCATCTGAACAAGTCCGGCATACAACCCTGAAACATCCATATGATGCTGTTCACCGCCGGGCACTTCAAAATTCATCTGCTCATCGTAAGGCAGCCCTGTATAAATATCCATATGGTCTGTGATCGCAATTTCCGACAGTCCTCTCCGGATCGCCGTCTGACAGATCGTATCCAGTTCTTCTGAACCATCAAAAGAATATTTAGAATGCATATGATAATCTGCTAAATACATTTCTCTTTTTCCTTCTTTCTTCTCTCTCGCAATTCACGGAAAAATCCGCTGAGCATGGATGAACACTCCTCATGCAGCACATCCTTCGTCAATTCTACCTGATGATTAAACCTTCTCTCCTGAAGCACATTCAACACAGAACCTGCGCAGCCTGCTTTGGCATTCATACTGCCGATCACCACTCTGTCCACACGGGCCTGAACAATTGCTCCGGCACACATCGGACAGGGCTCCAGTGTAATATACATCGTGCATCCCTCCAGGCGCCAGTCTCCCAGATATTTGCTGGCCTTGCGAATAGCATTCATCTCCGCATGGGACAGGGTATTCTTCTCCTTGTTGCGCTTATTATATCCCCGGGCAATGATCTTCCCTTCATAGACGATCACACAGCCAATCGGGACTTCATCAATGGCCGCCGCTTTCTTCGCCTGCGCCAGCGCTGCTTTCATAAACTTCTCATCTTCTGTCATCCTCTATCACTTCCTCCAAATTTTTTAGATGCAATTTTCTAAAATCTCAGAAATACTTTATACTTTATTAATAATTAGCTATTGTATTTTTAGAACTTTCGTGTATAGTATTGGCATAAGGTTGAGAAAGCCTTATAGCCAGAAAAAGATTAGAACATAACAATCCTCTCTCTTAAGAAAAGGCATCCGAACGGCAGGATGCCTTTTTTATTAATTATACCATAAGGTACTAAAAATTTTTAATACCTTATTTCGTAAAATCCTAGAAATACTTTAGACTTTATTAATAAACATCTATTGTATTTTTAGAACTCTCGTGTATAGTATGAGCATAAGGTTAAGAAAGCCTTATAGCCAGAAAACAATTAGAACATAACAATCCTCTCTCTTAAGAAAAGGCATCCGAACGGCAGGATGCCTTTTTCTTATCACCAATATTTTTATAAATATTTAATCATTTTCCATGTAATAATATGATATAATATTTAGTAGATGCATAATTATGTGACATTTCATGAATTAATTTTAAGCAGTCAATACATTTTGCACCTATATTATCTCAACAAATGTTGAAGGAGGTTTCTTTATGGCTAAGAAAATTTTAATGCTTTGTGGTGATTTTACTGAAGATTATGAGACAATGGTTCCTTTCCAGGCACTGTCTATGCTCGGCTATCAGGTTGATGCTGTCTGCCCGGATAAGAAAGCCGGTGACGTTGTTAAGACGGCCGTTCATGATTTCCTTGGTGACCAGACTTACACCGAAAAGCCGGGACACAATTTCGCATTAACTGCTGATTTTGATACAGTAAATACTGCTGATTATGTTGGTCTCTTTATTACAGGCGGCCGTGCTCCTGAGTATATTCGTCTGAATCCAAGAGTCATTGAAATTGTTCAGGAATTTTTCGCAGCTAAGAAACCTGTTGCTTCCATTTGCCACGGCCCGCAGATTCTGACTGCTGCCGGCGTTCTTAAAGGCGTGAAAGCGACTGCTTATCCGGCTGTCGGCCCTGATATCACCCTTGCAGGCGGTACATATGTTGAAGTTCCTGCAGACCAGGCTGTTGTTGATGAAGCTGCTCAGCTCGTTACAGCACCTGCTTGGCCTGGCGATACAGCGATTCTTGCAGAATTCGTCAAACTGCTTGGTGCCAAGATTGAACTCTGATAACTCCTCATTCTAAACATGGGATGTCGGGTATTTCGCCCGGCATCCCATAATATATCCAACCAGATAGCAAAGGCTGCCGGATTTCTCCGACAGCCTTGAGTTTTTATCCTTCTATGCAGCATATTCTGCAAAGCAAGAATGTTCTTTAAAAAAATTACAGCAGCATCACGAATATCGGAATCGTAATAATACATAGCAGCGTTGTAATAAATATAAATTTCGACGCCAGCACCACATCATTGCCGTATTCTCCTGCAAAAATCGCACAGAAACCCGCCACCGGCATGGCATGTCCAATCACAAGCACTCCATAAATCATCGGGTCATGAATCAGCGGCCTTGCAATCATCAACACCAACAACGGAATCAACACCAACCTTACAAAAGAACAGGCATAAGTTCTCCAGTCACTGAAAACATCTTTGATGCTGCTTTTTGTCAGAATCGTTCCTACATAAAGCATGGCCATCGGTGTTGTCAGGGATGACATTCCCTGTACTGCATTATCCACCGGTGCCGGAAAGCGCAGCTGAAAAATAAACATGATCAACCCAACAACAATGGCTGCATTCACCGGTGTTAAGATATATTCTTTCATAGAATGTTTCTTTCCGGCTTCCGTTCCGGTACTCCGCATGAGCCAGACACCATAAGTATAGGCATAGGTGGAAAATGCCAGATTGGCAAATGTCGCATAAAAAATGGACTCTCCGCCAAAAACGGCATCCATCACCGCCCATCCCATAAATGCATGATTTGTAAAAGTCACTGAATAAATCCAGACGCTTTTCGACTCTTCGGAAATCCTGAAAATCCAGGCTGTCAGATACCCGATCAGAATACTCGCTCCAAATATGATCAAACTGATGACATACACCTCTCCAGCCTTGACCAGCCTCTCAAAGGTATAATCTGTTTCAAAAGTCGACAATATAAGGCAAGGGATCGTAACCACCAGCAAGAACCGACTGATACCAGCAGAAAAGCCCTCACTGATCATCTTTCTCTTGCTGACAACATATCCCACAAGAACATAAATAAAAAGTGTCACCAGTTTCCCTGCCACCGCAAAAATTGCACTCATTCCTTATTCCATCCCATCCTCAAATACACCGTTCCACAGAAATGGCATATAGATTGCATTCTGCTTCTCCCAGTCGGCCTCACAATGGCCGCCAAAGGCCTGAAGATACGGATACGTCACGGCTCCCCGCTCTACCAGCAGATGACTGAACTCCAGATTCGTGCAAGTATATTTGACCAGTCCCGGTTTACGTCCTGATTCCTTACTTCCCCAGCTCATATAAACCCTGGTATCAGGAAGCAGCGGTCCGGCCGATGTCAGTTCTTCCCGCATGGCATCATAACAAAATCCGACCGCACTTGAAATACAAGCTGCCTTTGAAAAAACATCATTATGGGCCACAACTGTATAATAAGCCATCAATCCGCCCATGGAGCTGCCGCCGATACCGGTATATTCCCGCTCTGGTTTTGTTCTGAAATGCGTATCGATCAGCGGTTTCAGCTCATCGACCACCCACTGCATAAAGACTTTGCCCGTTCCATGAATCCTTTGTCCGTCAAAATCCTTGAAATCATAGGGCGAAAACTCCTCCAGACGCTTGTTGCCCTCATGATTGCATTCAATACCGACAATGATCAGCTGGTTCTCCCACTGCCTCATAAATTCCTGCAGTCCCCAGGATTTACCGTAGGTAGCATCCTCATTATAAAAAAGATTGTGCCCATCATACATATACATGACCGGATATCGCGCTTCGCTTTCCTCGTAATCATCCGGAAGGTAGATATGCAGCATCCTGTCCAAATGATATGGAGTAATATGTACCATTTCTTTAATAACCATTTTCATCCTCCGATTACATGATCTATTTCTATATCAAAAATCATCTGCTTTCAAACTACAGATTCCATCATACCATATAATATCTGTTATCGAAAGATTTTTCAAAAAAATACAAATATATCTTTCATTATCAGAATATTCATATTAAAATAGATATGTATATTGATAAACATTTAAAGTGCCATGCATTTTGAATATGGAATCTATAAAATAGGGGGATTACATAATGGACCTGATGAAAGATATTTATAAAAAAGAACTTCGTACACGTATTGCTGCATGGGAAGGCAAGAAGACAGACGATTTCCAGTATGAACCGGAACGCGCCGAATTAAAAGCCCAGATGAAAGACTGGCTGGCTGAGAAACTCGGCGTCGATGATGAGAAGAAGCTGCTTATCGCCAATCGTAAGTATTTCGCTACTTGCATGGCCGAGCTGGTTTATGAAGAAACTGTCCGTCCGAACATGAAGGACTTTATTCATTAAAAAAAAAGAAATAGCATCCCCAAGTAGATGCTATTTCTTTTTATTTTATCATCAATCGTAAATTATTCACCTGCAGTTCAATCTCTGCCAGCTTCGCTTTGTCCTGCAGCAAGTTCATAATGTAGGCTTTATTGACGCTCATGCTCTTTGCAATAAGGAACTGTGCTTTCTTATAATCCTGAGCCTTAATATAAGCCTGCACAGACGCAAGGTCCGTCGGTCCATTATATTCCGGACCAAGAAATGCCGGTGCTGTTGCTTCCATATAGTAAAACGGCAATATGTGATCTGCCACATACCCGCAGTCATAACCTGCAAATTCCACCGTCAAAGTCACTTCATCCGCATCCCGCTTACCGCCGCACTGAATATCAAAATTCTTCAGCTGGATCGGACCTGTAATCGGGGCCAGAAGCTGTTCAATCTGAGGCTCCACTTTGCCTTTACTGCTGTTTAATGCCTGGGCAACCATTTCATTCTTCTTACGAGCAGGCAGCAGTTTGATCATCTGAGTCGTAAACGGCGGCAGTTTCATACCGCCCATCTGCTCCGGATGCTGTTTGGCCATCTCCAGCATATTGTTCAGAAATTTATCGTAATTAATATGGCCAATGGCCAGTATCATCTTAATCATTTAGTTCATCTCCAGTTTCAATTCTGTATGACTCAAATTGTCAAGACTTGTCACTGGTGCTGTTTCGATTTCCGGAATCACTGACTGTGCTTCTGTATTCTCTTCCGCCTCATTCGCTTCTGCAGCAGCCATAACCGGTGCACTCAGATTCGATGGGCTTGTCACATACCAGACCACATCCACATTCTCCAGTGAAATAATCGCCTCTGAAACCGGCACTCTCGCTTTCGCACAGCACTCAGCAGGGTCGCTGCAGTAGAAAGTATCTGTCTCTGCATCATAGTCCGTCAGCGCAATGGCATGAGGCTTATTGGAATCATAGGCAACAATTCCTTCCGGATGTTCTTCCAACAGTTTCTTCAAATCTTCTACAGAGGATACATAATCATGCGTCATAGTCACACCATCATACGTAAATGTCCATGAAATACCGACGCCTTCTCTCCATGCAACGCTCCCTACACTGCTCTCCGTAATATCTTCCCAGTTCTCAAAACCTGCCAGCATTGCCGCCCTGCGCATAATCATGGCCGAAGACGCCAGTGTACAGGTTCCCCGTCTTGACTGTTTGATAAATACATTTTCATCATTCAATTCTTCAAAAGTAATATCTTTCGTGGCTGTTTCCTCTGCCGCCTGAGCCTGACCGCAGTTTACAATGACGATCATCAACACCAGACTCAGCAAAAGCATCCATTTCTTCATTCTCTAAAAACCTCGCAAAATTTAATATTCCGGATTTGAAAACAAATCCCAAGCTGCCGTTTTCACACGGCACCCGCTAAGTGTAATATATCTGTAATATTTTCGCAATAGATTTTAGAGTTTTTTAAGATTTTTAATTAACAATTTAGCAACATTTTTCTACATGACATTTCGAAAATTCAATTCATAACTGAAAATTCGAATCGCATTGTCCTTTTCTGCTGCCAATTTCAATGTTTCAGGCAAAGTTGTCACACACACAACTGCATAGACTTTCCGGTCTGCTGCATTTTTCTGAATACGTTTTCTCTGAACCGCCATATCATCCAATATCTGCAGATAAAACTCCTCATAATCTGCCCTCTGAACAGTCTCAATGACATAAATATTGTCCTCACGATCCAAAGCGATCAGCTGACCGTCTCCCCGCTCTTCACACAAAGTTAACGGCAGGCCGAATATATGCTTCTTCTGTTTCAGATCATCCGCAATCATCTGTGTCAGCGTTGGGCCTGAAAAAGCAATATTCGCTGCTGTTTTGACCATGCTCCCGGATTGATCCTGATCCGGCGCCTGCCTATTGATTTCAGTCTTCTGACCTTTCGTCTCCTTTTGCTCAGCAAAATGGTTATCCGCTGTACCTGCAGACTTCTCGACATCTATCGTATCTTTATTCTTCTTTGTCTTGATTCGATCATAAAGCATATTGCCATAGACAATAATTACGATGATTCCCAGACCAATTAGAAAGTACATGTATCTTCCCTCCTGTTATTTACTGCTGTAAGAATATGCATTGGAAACCTTAGCATTATTGGAAGTCAGTTTCACATCCTCCCGGTAATAAGCAACCACCGGTGTACCAAGCTCAACATTCTTATAAATCGTGTCCGCTGCATCATATGGCAAATTGATACAGCCATGTGAACCGCCATTCTTATAGATACTGCCGCCAAAAGAGCTTCTCCAGCTTGCGTCATGCAACCCCACATTGTAAGCAAACGGCATGAAATACGTAACGTCCGATTCATAATCTTCGCCCTTCAATGTCGCCGGACTCTGTCTGCTGATAACCTTGAAAACACCGTCCGGTGAACCATTGCCGTTATTAAGATTACCCGAAACAATATCTGAATCTACCACAAGAGAGCCATCTTTGTAATACCAGAGATGCTGATTTGTATAGTCAATTTCTATGTATGTATTGCCGATATCATCTGCGCCTTCCACAAAAGCTCTCTGCTCGTATTTCGGTTCTCTTGTCACAGATTCACCATTCTTGATATCCTCAACAATCTGTGCAGCCTCCCCTTTCTTATTAATAACCCAGCCGTAATCACCGCCGCCGATTTTGACTGTATCCCCTGCAGTTGTTTCGAAGGACCTTGTTGCCGCATATGTATTATACTTGGAAGCCAATTGCTGTGCATAAGAGGCCGCCATATCGGAATCCACCGTAACGGACAGATCATCATTAATCGTCAGCCATGACAAAATGGTCGTGCCGTCCAGAACCTGCTCTGAGCCTTCTATCTCATAAGTGATCGACATATTCTTGTATTTCTCTGTTACCTGGAGCTTCTCCTGCAATTTTGGATCATCTGATGTCACTGACGGCTGAACGTAGTCGTTGTCGCTCAGCCGTAAGACAGACTGACGGCTGTCAATGGCCGCCTTCACATCCAACATAATCTGCTCCTCAAGAGGCTGACTCCCTTGCTTCTCAGGGACAATCTCATAACCATTCTCTGTATACTTCAAATAGGCATCTTCCGGCTTAACAATGTTCTCTTCCTTAAAACAATCCATGGCTTCAACCAATGTCACCAGCTTTGATTCATCATACGTCATTTTTACCTCTACTGTATGAGAATGCTCCTTGCCTATATGTAAAGGCCACAGCATACTGTTCTGATCATCCATCATCTTCTGGATGCTGCCATCGGATTCATAATGATAATCAATATCCGATCCACTGATATAAGAGACCCGGTCTTCTCTGTCGTGGACAGCCAGCAGATAATCCTCTGCTTCCTCCTTAATCTTCGCTTCTGCCGCCTCTACCGTTCCCAGGGAAAAATTTGTCTCATTAATCACGGTTCCCGGATAAAAATGGTCATGGAAATAATATCCCACACCTGCATAGGCCGCTGCCAGCAATACAACAACAGAGCTGATTCCAATGATCAGGCCTTTTTTGACCGACTTCTTCTTTTTTGCCATACCTCTTCCTCCATCATCTATCTATCATTCATCTATTCATCGTTATCTATGCATTACGTTCCTATCATACCATATTTTACCTAAATAATCTGTCTTTTTTATAAACAAATATGATTTCTCTCCTGATACGGCAAAAGGCCGCATATATCATGCAGCCTTATCAAAATAAATCCTGATTTCTGTTCCTTTTCCAACCTCGCTGGCCAGTTCCATCCGTGCACCGTTTCTGGCCACGATATGTTTCACTATGGCGAGTCCAAGACCGGTTCCGCCTGTAGATTTTGACCGGCTTTTATCCACACGATAAAAACGTTCAAAAATGCGTTCCTGATGCTCTTTGGAAATGCCAATACCGGTATCTTTGACCGACAGTACAATCTGATTATCCACCGGCATGACAGAAATGGTCACACTTCCGCCTTTATTATTATATCGAATGGCATTGTCACAGAGATTGTAGATTACCTCATCAGCCATTCCCTTCTCTGTACGAATCTTGCAGGACTCACCTTCCAGCTTCAGTGTCACATCATGCTTTTTCGCACTCATCTCCAACGTATCCATACAGTTTTCCGCCGCCTGATACAAATCTACCGTTTCCAGAACCACATCCTGCGTCGTTGCATCCAGCTCTGACAATCGAATCGTGTCATTGATCAATGTCAGCAGACGATCTGCACTCTTATGAATCTCACCACCAAACCGGGCAATATCCTTTTCCGATACCATCCCGTTTTCAATCAGTTCCGAGTAACCTGAAATAGCCGCCAGAGGCGTTTTCAGCTCATGTGATACATTGGCTGTGAAATCCTGACGCATACTGGCATTTTTCAAAATATCTTCATGTTGTCTGCGAATCGTATCAATAAATGGTTCCATCTCCTGATAAACCGCAATTTCGTTGACATAATCCATGTTTTCAGCCATCTGTTCAATCGGTCTGAGCAGACTGTCTGTCAGCAGACGTCCCAGGAATGTACAGATAACAAACAAAATAACCACCATCACCGCGATGATCGGCAGCATTCCCTGCACAATACTGAGAACACTGCCTGTCTCCGTCGCCACACGGAGCACATTGCCGTCATTCATGCGCACAGCATAATAAAATGTAGATTTTGCCACTGTTTTAGACTGACGGACAGCCTGACCTTCACCTGTTTCAAACGCCGCCTTGATCTCCTCACGGTTGCTGTGGTTTTCCATGCCGCCGATATCCGCATTGGTATCCAAAAGGACTTTGCCTTCTTTGTCGATAATCGTGACACGAAGATTATCCAGCTGATGCACTTCCTGAATCAGCGTTGCTTCATCATATGTATCCACACTGGTCAAAACATAGGCGTATGTTCTCACATCACTGAAAACCTGTGCTTTAAAACGCTGATAAAACAGTGCCGTCACAATGGTTGTGGTAATAAGGATGGCCAGGGCCGCGATCAGACAAAACTGCAGATATATTTTGTGCTTCATCTTTTTTCCGCGCATGGCCTTCTAATTCTCCTTATCCGACATAATATAGCCGACATTTCGAACAGTCTTGATCATAGAACCGGCCTCACCGAGTTTTTTACGCAAGGTCTTGATATGCATATCCAAAGTTCTCGATTCACCCTCAAAATCAATGCCCCATATACGCTCCATGATCGTATCTCTCGCAGTCACAATCCCTGCATTGGACATCAGAAGTTTCAGCAGCTCATATTCCTTATAGGTCAGCTCACAGACCTGATCACTGACATATACGGCATGCTTTTCATCATCCATAAATACATTGCCCAGCGTCAGGAATTTCTTTTCTTCCACATAAGCACTTCTTCTCAGCAATGCCTTGACTCTTGAAATCAGTTCCATAATACCAAAGGGTTTGGTAATATAGTCATCTGCCCCTACATCCAGTCCTTTAACCTTGTCGATTTCTGATGTCTTGGCTGTCACCAGAATAATCGGCAGCTTCTTTGTCTCCGGCATGGACCGGAGCTTTCTCAAAACGTCCAGTCCATCCGCATCAGGAAGCATAATATCCAGCAGCAAAAGGCTCGGCACTCTCTCCGACACCTTTTTAAAAAATTCTCTGGCATTATCAAAACCTTCTGTCTGATATCCGCTGTTTTTCAGAGCATAAGCCTCTATTTCCTGAATATTCAGGTCATCCTCAAGAATATATATTGTTGCCATTTTTGTCCTCCTTATGACTGCGGCAGCGCATAAACTGCCTTATCCTTCTGATAGGCTTCACGGAATGCTGCATCTTTGTTTTCTTTCAGGCCTTCCAGATATTCATGGACATCAAATACATTCTCATGGATTCTCAAAAGGTCAACGGCCAGATTGGAACAATGGTCTGCCACTCGCTCATAATTAATCGTGATATCTGATAAAACAAAACCAAGTTCCACAGAACATTCGCCGCTGCGAAGTCGTCTGACATGACGCTGCTTCAACTCATCATTCAGATAGTCGATCACTTCCTCAAGCGGTTCCACCTGACGTGCCAGATGAATATCATCATTCTTAAATGCCTCAATAGACATATTCATAATATCTCTCACTGCTCTGGAATAAACTTCCAGTTCCTGAGCACCCTTATCCGAAAATGACAGGTTTTTCTCGTTCATTTCCTGGGCCTTTTCCATAATGTTCACCGCATGATCGGAAATTCGCTCTAAATCCCCGATGCAGTGCAGCAGCATAGACAGACTCTTGCTGTCTTTTTCCGACAGATCACGACTGCTGAGTCGAATCAGATACGTACCCAGACGGTCCTCATAATGATCCACTTTATTCTCCAGTTTCAGAACATTCTCTGCCTTTGTCTCATCATATTTCTGCAGAAGCTCCATGGCAATAAACAATGCCTGTCTGGAAAGCTCGGCCATATGAGATGTAACGGAATAACAATTCTCCATGGCAAAACCCGGTTTCTCAATGAAACGATCATCCAGCAGAAGCAGCATATCCTGTCCTTCCTCTGCAGGCTGTACAGACTGCTTCTCATCTTCATCAGATGTTCTGACAGTAAGGATCGCCAGTTTCTCAAGTCCCCTGTGGAAAGGAAGTAAAATAGCTGTTGCGAAAATATTAAACACACTGTGGATGACCGCAATACCTGCCGGATTGGCCATATTGTCGATAAAACTGAAATGGACAAATGCATTCAGCGCATAAAAACCAATCATAAAAATCGTCGTACCGATAATATTGAAATACAAATGGACAAATGCTGTACGCTTTGCATTCCTGGATGCACCGATACTGGACAGCAGTGCCGTCACACATGTACCGATGTTCTGTCCCATAATAATAGGAATAGCTGCACCATAGCTGACGGCCCCTGTCACACATAAAGACTGCAGAATACCGACCGATGCCGATGAGCTCTGGATCACTGCCGTCAGGACAAGTCCTGCCAGCATACCCAGCAGCGGGTTCTTGAACATCAGCAGAATATTCGCAAATTCAGGCACATCCGCCAGTGGTTTCACCGCATCACTCATGGTTTCCATACCAAACATCAGCACGGTAAAACCAATCATAATGGTACCTATATCCTTTTTCTTCTCATTCTTGGAAAACATCAGAAATCCGACGCCGATTACGGCCAGAATCGGTGAAAAAGAGGACGGCTTCATCAATGTCAGAATAAAATTGTCCCCCTGAATACCTGTCAGACTCAAAAGCCATGATGTCACGGTTGTACCGATATTGGCACCCATAATAACACCAACTGCCTGAGACAGCTTCATAATACCGGAATTAACAAAGCCAACAACCATAACCGTTGTGGCTGACGATGACTGGATGACAGCTGTTACACCGGCGCCTAACAGTACAGCCTTGAAAATGTTGTCTGTCATCTTCTCCAGAATACGTTCCATACGTCCGCCGGACGCCTTTGACAGACCGTTGCCCATAACTTCCATACCATACAGAAAGAGGGCAAGGCCGCCAATCATCGTTAAAATATCAAATACACTCATAAATTTCTCCTTTACATGTCTTCATAACATTCATCTGTTCATAAATAGTTTCCCTATTCATTCCCGATTATACGATGACTATGTAAAGGCTAAAGGCATTTCATGTAAAATTAATGTAAAATTTCATTTACATTCAGGTGTATTTTGGACTTTTTGAGCTTTATCTACGTAAATTCTGTGTAAACCCATAATCTTGCCCGCATTTCTGCACAGCACCTGACAGATGATGGACAACTCCCATCTGCCAGTTCTTCTCTATTATTTCTTCAGCCACTTCTTGCAATGACTGCACTGCTCCTGTATATCATGGATCAGCATAGAAGTATGATAACCATCCGCCACGGCATGATTGACCATTATACTGAAAGGCAGCATCCAGCGATCATGAACCTCATGGTAACGTCCGAAAACAATGATCGGAAAATACATCTGCCTCGGTCCCGGTGTGTCATGTCCCACAGATGTAAAAGAAACCCAAGGTACACAGGATACCGGCGTAAAGGCATCCGGACGATCCGGCTTGGCTTTAATTCCTTTGCTATCCTTATACTGCTTCATATCTCTGCAGATATCTTTGTAAAATATGCTGAAATCCTCATTCCATTCTGTCCAGATATCTGAAAATGTTTCATCATCTTTGTGAAAAATCGTGTAGGACGGATGACAGATATCATATACGCCCAGATGGCCTTCTTCATCCAGGGCCATTCTGAAATTCTCATGATGGTTAATGCTGTACATAATGGCATACATCATCGCCGGATAAAAATAAATCCCCTTTTTCAGGCAGCGTTTCCTCAACTTCGTCACATCCAGCTCCACATTCATCTCATAACTGGTGCGGATCTGTTCATTATAATATCGATAGTGTTCCCGACGCGGCCACTGTTCCATGTCTATACGTTCAAATGTCATTTCTATTCCTCCTGTCATGCCTCCAGCGCCTCAAGACGCTTTTCTATAAAGGAAAGTATGTCCATCTGTACCTGTTCATAATCAAGTTCATTGAGTATTTCATGTCTGTCTCCGGGATAAATCTTCATTTCGACATTCTTAACCCCTGCCTCACGGTAAATTCTGCAGATTTCCGGCACGTCCTTACCGAAATGTCCCACAGGATCATCACTTCCCGCCACAAATAAAAGCGGCACTTCTTTCGGCAGTTTGCTGATATTGGCCGGCTCCTGAATAAAGCTCAACACATCAAATAAAACTTTATAACCGTTCAATGTAAACATAAAACCGCAATACGGATCCTCAAGATAAGTGTCAACATTCGCATCATTCCGGGACAGCCAGTCATACTCTGTTCTGACAGACGGATACTGTTTATTATATGAGCCAAATGCCATTTTCATCATCAGCTGACTTCGGTGATGTTCACCTCTGACAACACTCAGGCTGTTGGCTGTGGTCTTCGCCGCACTCAACAGTGCCGGCGGCTGTGAACCCGTCCCCATCAGTATCGCACCATCCAGCTGGCTGCCATAAGTCATCAGATATCTTCTGGCCATAAAAGATCCCATACTATGCCCCAGAAGGAAATACGGTATTCTCGGATATCTTGCACGGATCGACTTCGTTACCTTATATAAGTCATCCACGACTGTCTCAGAGTCCTTCGCCTTCGGAAAATATCCCAGTTCCTCTTCACTCTTCGCCGTCTCCCCATGGCCCAGATGATCATTGCCGATCACCATCATACCATGCTGTGCCAGGAATGTCGCCAACCTGTCATAACGATCCACATATTCACACATGCCATGGGAAATCTGAACAATCGCCCTGATCTCCTCCAACGGATGCCACAAGATCACATGAAGCTTATTCACCCCGTTCGTTGAATTCAAATAAAACTCTTCCTTCTCTACCATACCTGCGCCCCCAGTTCGTTTCTCATCATACATCATCAATTCACATCCCGACTCCACCCTTCCCCGCTTGAAGCCGATTATTCTATAACATCTATTATACCCGAATATCACATAAAACACCAGAAATACACACAAGCTGCCAACAACTTTTTATCCCTATTATACAAATGTGTGTTATCATAAATAAGGTAAATAAATTTATGAAATATAACATATGACATTCAAAGGCAGGTGGGTAGGAAATTCTGTCTATTACCCTGGATTAAGCTGAAGACAGAATTTCCACTCCCACCGTCCCGAAAGGATTTTTTATGAAAAAACACCTCTTCAGTCTTTTGCAGCGTATCGGTCAGTCTTTTATGCTGCCCATCGCTCTTCTGCCTATCGCCGGTATTTTTCTCGGCATCGGCAGTTCTCTGACCAATACAAATATGCTGGCCGCCTATCACCTGAAAGGGCTCATGGGGCCCGGAACAGCTCCTTACATCCTGTTTTCACTGCTTAACAGTGCCGGTTCGATCATTTTTGACAATCTGCCGATTCTTTTTGCTGTCGGCGTTGCTATCGGTATGGCCCGGAGCGAAAAAGCCACAGCCGCACTTTCAAGTATTGTTGCTTTCTTTGTTATGCACAGTACCATCGGAAGTCTGATAACTTATACGGGTCGAAGCCATTCTTTTCTCACCGGTGCAACCACCGAAATTGTCGGCATTACATCCCTGCAGATGGGTGTTTTCGGCGGCATCATTGTCGGGCTTGGCGTTGCCGCATTGCATAACCGTTTTTACAAAATTGAACTGCCCAAGGTTTTTTCGTTTTTTGGCGGAACACATTTTATCCCGATCATCAGCGCAATCACTTATGTCGGCATCGGTATTCTTATGTTCTATATCTGGCCGCCGATCCAGATTCTGATCAACGATGCAGGCAAACTGGTGCTGACGTCCGGATACGGCGGCACTTTTGTCTACGGGCTTCTGGAACGCGCCCTGATTCCTTTTGGGCTCCACCATGTTTTCTATATGCCTTTCTGGCAAACCGCTGTCGGCGGTCGTGAACTTGTAAACGGCCAGCTCATTGAAGGTGCCCAGAATATCTTTTTTGCAGAACTTGCCAGCCCTGATACTTCACATTTCAGTGTCGCAGCCACACGTTTTATGAGCGGTAAATTTCCGTTGATGATGTTCGGTCTTCCCGGCGCTGCCCTGGCTATGTATACCTGTGCCCGCCCTGAAAATAAAAAAGCTGTAGGAAGCCTTTTGCTGTCCACAGCCATCTCCTCCGCTGTCACTGGAATTACAGAGCCTCTGGAATTTGCCTTTTTATTCGTCGCTCCGCCGCTATATGCCATTCACTGTGCATTTGCCGGCCTCTCCTATATGCTCATGCATATGCTGAATGTTGGTATCGGCATGACATTTTCCGGCGGTTTCCTGGATTTCTTCCTGTTCGGCATTCTCCAGGGCAATACCAAAACCAGCTGGCTGCATGTCATTCCTGTAGGTATCCTTTATTTCATTGTCTATTTTATCATTTTCCGGGTAATGATTTTGAAATTTAACTATCAGACACCGGGACATGAAAAGGACAATGCCGCCCCTGTCAATAACGCTGACAACAAAAGTCAACAGATTCTTGACGGTCTGGGCGGTCTTGAGAACATTTCCGATTTAAGTTGCTGTGCGACGCGCCTGCGTGTCACTTTACATCGGCCCTCAAAGCTCAACAAAGAAAAGCTTCTCGCCACAGGCGCTGCTGCTGTTGTGGCCAATGGTGACGGCGTCCAGGTTGTCTACGGCCCGGAAGTCACGGTTATCCATGCCCGTCTGCAGGATTATATCGCTCAGATCATTCCTGCTTCATCATCGACAGCGGATAATTCCGCCGCAGTTCCAACAACTTCAGCAGAAGTCTCAAATCCTGCTGTTTCCGCAGAGGCAAAAGCTTCTGACAATTTATCAGTTGCCGACGCCATCACTGATATTGTCTATGCTCCATGCAACGGCACTGTCATTCCGCTCACAGAAATCAATGACGGTGTTTTCTCTGAAGGTTATATCGGCGAAGGATTAGCCATCGAACCTGTTGACGGCAGTTTCTATGCACCATTTGACTGTAGCGTTGCCATGGTTTTTGATACACATCACGCCATCGCACTGCACACTGCAAATGATACAGAGCTGATCCTTCATGTCGGTTTGGATACCGTCAAATTAAACGGCCAGCATCTGGAAGTATTCGTCCAAGAAGGCCAGGAAATCCAAAAAGGGGATCTGATCCTGCGAGCTGACCTGGAAGGTATTCAATCAGCCGGTTGCAGAACCGTCACCCCTGTTATCATCACCGGTGCCGGCGGCGCTGAATCCGTCGAACTTCTTAAAACAGGACCGGTTCACATCGGAGACGCTGTTCTTAAAGTCCATTATTAATGTTCATCCGGATCGCAAATTCTATCTGTCTACCTTGACTGAAAAACGGAGCTGCAATGCAGCCCCGTTTTTCGTCTAATGAAGTGTTTCGTTCATACTGCCTGTGCGGTAACCGCCCAGATCCAGTGTTACATATGTAAAACCAAGTTCTTTGAAATAGTTGTAAACTTTTTCACGGATCCCCTCAGCCAACAGTTTTTCAAACTCTGACGGCAGAATTTCGATTCTTGCCATTTTGTCATGGATTCTTACACGCACTTGATAGAATCCCAGATCAAGCAGGAGCTGTTCAGCTTTCTCCACCATACCAAGCTTTTCTTCATTAATGGTTTCTCCATAAACAAAACGCGAAGACAGGCATGCAAAGGACTGCTTATTCCATGTGGAAAGTCCCAATTCCTTTGATAACTCACGAATCTCCTGTTTGTTCAGTTCTGCTGCACGAAGAGGACTGCTGACCCCCAGCTCTTTGACAGCCACAAGACCCGGTCTGTAATCTCCATTATCATCCATATTGGAACCTTCTGCCACCGCATTCAGCCCACTCTCTTTGGCAATATTCCAAACCTTCTCAAACAACTCATGTTTGCAAAGATAGCATCGATTCTTCGGATTCTGTCTGAAACCATCGATATCCAGCTCTTCTGATTCACAAACAATATGCTGAATGCCATTTTCTGCACAGAATTTCTTTGCTTCATTCAACTCTCTTTCCGGGAAAGAACAGGATGCTGCCGTCACCGCAATGGCCTTGTCCCCCAGCACATCATGTGCTACCCTTAATAAAAATGTAGAATCCACGCCGCTTGAAAAAGCCACGGCCACACTGCCCAGAGATTTCAGATACACCTTTAAATTTTCATATTTTTCATGTAGCTGATCCATTCTCGTCCACACCTCCGATTATGATTTTATAAAATGCAAGTCTGCTCCGCAAACTTTTCATATCATATTCGTATGATTAATATGAAATCATTATATCAGCATGTCCCATCAATGTCAATGAACACTTTTTTAACTACCTATTTACGTAAAACGACATACATCCCCACTATATAGGCAAAAGTAATTGCTTACAAATTCTTCACATACAATGTACGAATCGCATTCAGCACGGCAATAACCATCACACCTACATCCGCAAAAATCGCAACCCACATGTTGGCAATACCCAAGGCACCGAGAATCAGACAAATGACTTTAACACCGATGGCAAAATAAATATTCTCATAAACAATTCTCATACACTTCCGGGCAATCCTGATAGCCTTGGCAATCTTCAGCGGATCATCATCCATCAAAACAATATCCGCTGCTTCAATGGCTGCATCAGATCCCATAGCACCCATCGCAATACCGATATCTGCTCTTGAAAGTACCGGTGCATCATTAATACCGTCACCCACAAAGGCCAGTTTCTCTTTCTCATTCTTCTGTGACAGCAGTTTTTCCACCATAGCAACCTTATCACCCGGGAGTAATTCACTGTGTACTTCATCAATCCCCAGATTCGCCGCCACTTTGTCCGCAACACGTTTGGCATCTCCTGTCAGCATAACGGTCTTCTTGATACCGGCCACTTTCAGTGCTCTGATAGCCTCTTCTGCATGCGGTTTCAGCAGGTCAGCAATCAGAATATGACCGACATATTCACCATCTACTGCCATATGAACAACTGTACCGACGCTGTGACACTCCTGATAAGGAATACCTTCCAGTTCCATCAACTTGGCATTGCCTGCAGCAACGGTTCTGCCGTCTACCTTCGCGATGACACCTTTACCGCTGACTTCCTGCACATCCGTCACTCTGCTCTGATCAATGGCCTTGCCGTAAGCCTTCTGAAGGCTGCGACTGATCGGATGAGATGAAAAGCTCTCTGCCAATGCGGCATACTCAAGGATTTCATTCATCGGCAATGTATTGTGATGCACACCTGTTACTTCAAATACCCCCTGTGTCATTGTACCTGTCTTGTCAAATACAACATATTTCGTTCCGGCCAGTGTCTCCAGATAATTAGAACCCTTTACAAGGACACCTGCATTGCTGGCACCGCCGATACCGGCGAAAAAGCTAAGCGGAATACTGATAACAAGGGCACACGGGCAGCTGATGACAAGGAATGTCAACGCTCGCATGATCCAATCTCCCCATTCCGGTGAAAAACCCATAAAAAGCATCCTGACAATCGGCGGAAGCACTGCCAGCGCCAACGCACCATAGCATACAGCCGGTGTATAATATTTGGCAAACTTGGAAATAAAGTTCTCTGAACGGGACTTTCTTGAGCTTGCGTTCTCCACCATATCCAGAATCTTCGAAACCGTCGACTCACCAAATTCCTTCGTTGTCTTAATTCTGAGAACACCCGTCATATTGATACAACCGCTGATCACTTCATCACCTTCCGATGCATCTCTCGGCACGCTCTCTCCTGTCAGTGCACTTGTATTCAATGTGGTGGTTCCCTCAATGATCACGCCATCAATAGGCACTTTCTCACCCGGCTTGACAACGATGATACTGCCAATCTCAACTTCATCCGGGTCCACTTCCTCAATCTCACCGTCACGCTCGATATTCGCATAATCCGGACGAATATCCATCAGATCACTGATATTCCTTCTACTCTTGCCCACAGCATAGCTCTGGAACAGCTCGCCAATCTGGTAAAACAGCATAACAGCAACACCTTCACGATAATCACCAAGGGCAATCGCGCCTACGGTTGCTACCGCCATCAGAAAATTCTCGTCAAACACCTGATGATTCTTAATGCCCTTGCCGGCCTTGATCAGAATATCATATCCAATGACAAGATACGGAATCAGAAATAAAACAAACGCCGTATAGTCTTCAACCGGAAGAAAAGAAAAAGCAATCATCAAAACAGCTGCTATAATAATTCTTGTCAAAACCTTTTTCTGCTTCTTATTCACACAGCTCACCTTCCTTTATTCAGTCATACTATCTATAACAAACTTCAAACTCTATGGCAGGATACCAGGGTCAGACGCATCCAATCCTGGTATCTCACAACTTCCGTATTCATTCTGTCTTAAAGGAAAATCTCGCAATCGTCCTCAACCTTCTTGCAGTTCTTCAATACTTCCTGCATGACATCCTTCGGCGCTGCACCCTCTTCAAATTCAACACTCATCTTCAGTGCCATGAAGTTGACAACCGCATTCTTCACACCGGCTGTCTTATTCGCTGCATCTTCCATCTTGTTCGCACAGTTGGCACAATCCACATCAATCTTATACGTCTTCTTCATAATAAAATCTCCTTTGAATATATTATTTTTTTAATCATTTATATGCTCATTTATTCATATGTTAATTTAAGTATACCACAGATAGAGATGATGTCAATAGAAGACTCTGTTTTTTCAAAATTATTATTGCATTATATAATCTTCATCTATACAGATACTGCATCTTCTAAATAAAGACCCAAAATGATTTAAGGATGGAACCGAAATTGCTGCTATTTCCGTTCAGGAGAAGTTTGTTTTTGATGTGTTATGATGTTTTTACACGATGCGCATCATATTTTGAAGTTTTTTATTACTCGTATATGAATTCGTTTTATGGTAAAATGGAGGTAGATTTTATGGCACAATGGCAGCCATCCACCTTTACACCTGATAAAACTGCAGATACCGCTGCTTACGCAGCATCCTTGTCTGCTTCAGCAACTTCTCAATCACTGAACAGAACTTTTTTATCCAGTCTGTTCGAACAGATTTTTAATTCCCCATCAGAAGCACTATCCCTTTACAATGCAATTAATGGGACGAACTATTCAGACCCCGGTCTGTTGACGATTACAACCCTCAGCGGTGCGCTTTTCCTTGGATATCGCAATGACGTTTCTTTTCTCATTGGCACGACTCTGAATTTATATGAGCATCAGAGTTCCTTCAACCCGAATATGCCGATACGCGGTCTCACCTATATGGCCCGATTATATGAAGGCTATATTCTGGAGACCGGATTAGATGTCTATTCGTCAATTTTGTTGAAGCTTCCGAAAGCCCAGTTCTTTGTATTTTACAATGGGACAACGGAACAGCCGGACCGGCTGGTACTTCGACTCAGTGATTCATACCCGGATGATGGCCTGGAGAATCATCTGGAAGTCTGCGCTATTATGCTGAATATCAACTATGGGCATAATAAAGCGCTCATGGAGAAATGTCAGACACTGCATGACTATGCTCTATTCGTCGATACTGTTCGCCATTACATATCTTCCGGCTATACCCGTGAACGCGCTGTAGAGATAGCCGTTGAAGAATGCATCTCCAATAACGTTCTCAAAGAGTTTCTGATTCGGAATAAAGCGGAGGTACTCACTATGTTATACTCTGAATATGCCTGGGAACTGCATTTAAGGAAACTGCAGGAAGAAGGTCTGGAAGAGGGGCTTCAAAAAGGCCTCGAAGTAAAATATACCCCATAGAATGGACACGATAAGAAGAAGGGTTCCTTAAAAATGGACACAAGAAGAAGGGATAAAATCCTGGTTAGTGGACAATAAAAGAAGGGATTTCTTCTGGTAGATGATG
>NZ_JAMOKJ010000016.1:0-107434 GCF_023656595.1 Coprococcus intestinalis
ACCAATAATGATGCTCTTTTCGTCATACAGTTTTCAAGGTTCAAATATATCTGAAATGCATTTCTGCAATTCATTCAAAAAATTTTCATTTTAGACTTGACTTTTAATAGTTAGTCTTTCCTTTTAATTTTTCATTTATATATTTTCAGTTTATTTTCCTTGTGGTAAGGGAATGCCCCGCAAGAATGCGGAGCATTGGAAAATCAATATTTTATATTTCTGTATCTAACCGTATCCCCCATTCTACCATAGAAAAAATTTCATACATCCCGCATATTCCTTATCCGGTTTTATTATTATGTTATCCCGCAATTCTCCCATCCTTTCGCTTACCCTTCACATCTTCTCTTTCTTTACAGTGCCAAGAACATCCTTTGTCTAATGCTCTCGGCACCTTCATTTCATTAATTCCTTAATACTTTCTTCAAATTTTTAAGGATATCAATTGCTTTTGAATATCTTTACAAATCAACTGCACTTGTTCATCACTTTGAATATCTATATCTTTATAATGAACCGTTCTTATTTTTGAATACATATCCTGATTTTGCATTATATTTAGGCAAACAATGTAATCATATGCATAGACTTCTGTGACCCTTTTAGCATATAGCTTTTCTGGACAAAAAATACCGTTTTTCTTACAAAATGCTTTTATCTCATTAAAACGCAAAATTCCAGTATCTATGCCCGCTGTAGAAAGCGTTATATCCATTTTGCTGCACATAGAACGTATCTTCAAAGCTACTACATGTGAAAGAAAAGTATTGTCTTCATCCAATATCAATATTTTATACGGCACATTTTCTACTCGCATCACATCTGCAAATTCTTTCTGAACCGGTAGCAGCTTTTCAGCCTTATATTCCAATATTTGCTGTATCTCGCTGTTGTTGTTTCGACTCCTTATTTCACTTAAAATATGCAATATCGTCCATACCAAATCATATTTTTCATTATCTAATATATCGGTATAAATTTTTTTTAATAAAAGTATTCCCTTTTTCGGCTGCATATAATACTCATTTTGATAATAGGCCAACAGAACCCTCTGATTTTTTTCAGCCTGAAAACTTGATTTTACAATCAGATTATATTTTTCAAAAGCTCTTTCATTCATTCCATAGGCATTTGTAATTAAATTAAACAACGTTGTTACTGCATACATTCGAATCATACAGCCCTCTTTTACTAACATAGCGGCTACTTTTTTGATGCTTTCCTCATGCCTACCAACCGACAGAGAATCCACAGCTTCCAGGCGTACCATTCTATTTTTATCGTCCAACATGCCATATAAAATATCTTCAACTTCATCACAATCAAAAATCACCATCTGTTTTGCTAATATCCTTCGGACATCTATGTTTTTGTCACTGGCAAGTAAATCTATAATGTCAATAATTTCTCTGATTGATTGATTATCCATTTTTTCAAGACTATCAATGAACCTTCTTTTTTCATTAACATTTTTAAATTTCATTTTCAAACTTCCCCTTTTAATAATGACTTTTCCTTTTTTGTTTATTTCGCAATGCTCTGGCTTTTTCTTCCTTTTTATATCGGTCCCTTTCTTTCTTAGACAATGACTTATCTTTCGCTCGCCTTGATACTTCCGCATCTGACAATCCTGCCAACCCAGAATCTTTTATATTTTGCTTTCCACCCTTTGAATTTTTAGTTTTGCCAGAAACCCATTTTGTAACTGTATAAGCTGAAAAAGATATAATTTTATTTCCTAAATAATTACTATGGCTATGACTGTTCCAATAAGATTTTGTAACCGTGTATGTCCTTGTTGTTTTTTCTTTCTTCTAACACCTGCAATATATACATATGTAAACACCAACACAGTTAATGCAACATAACCTAATTCAAGTGCAATTGTTACATCTGGGTCCTCCCAATTTATAGGGTTATTGTTACAATACGTATATAAATTTAAGTCATCAAAATCCTCTTGAATTTCTAAAACATCAGTTGTATCCGCACTAATAAACCTGCAAATCTCCGGCTGATAATAACGGCTCTTCAGATAGTACATCCCCGTCTCTTCATCATAGTAATACCCCTTAAATCTGTACGGGTTGTCCTTACCAAGACTTGCTGCCATACTGCCTGCCATCCGTCTGTATCCAGCTATTTATCCGACATTATCCAATCTCCAACAGCCCGCTACCGTTCATCTATAAACGTAATTACAAGAATCAGATTTTATACATGAAAGCAAAAATTGCCAAATATATGATATTTGCAACCATTAAGATTCCATATCCATATAGAAATGCATCCACTTCGATATTTCTTTTTTGTCAAGCTTAAATATTTTCCGCATCTTTCTGCTTTGCATGATATAATGAGCTGAATAAAATTTTATGTAAATTCCGCCTTCTTTTATTATCCGTCTAATCGTTAATGAATTCGAATCCCAACCAGCAAAAGACAATATTGCAAAAGAAAGAATAATCTTGTATCATTCCATTTTCCACCTTAATTATCCGATATATTTCTGTATTCGCTAAACATAATTAATTGCCGTCACCTATGTTGCTTTTGTGTCAACATAGGTGACGTTTTATACCTTTTCACACCCTTAAAAGTACACCTTAATCAACCGGATAATCTTTTCTTCTCTGCTTTCTGGATCTTTGTCCATTTTGCTGTTTGAAATATTTGAAGATAACCCAAGCTACATAAATCATTTCTAGAATATACACAAGAAGCAATAACCAAAATGACAACACATAGGAGATTCCCAAAGCACATATAGCATATATTATTCCATCCCCAATAACAGCTTTCAAGTCTCTTTGATTTTTTCTCTTATCTGTAGTCTTGTCCTTAATCAAACTACACATCAATATACCAAGAAACAATCCACTAACAGCTAATTTTTTTTGTCCTATGGACAACGCATATGCACTGCCCAATATAAAGTTCATGCCATTCCAGAAATAAAACATGCCAATTAACTTCGTATACAAATCCAGATGAGGCGTATTTCTCCTATTCACATAATAATCGTAATATTTCTTCACACTCTCCTCCTATACTCTGCTCTTTGTAAACAATTTTCTAACAAAATTCGTAATATTTGAAAAAAATCCCGCTTTAACAGTTTGCTTTACTCCACTTTTTACCGTTACCTTAATAGCAGTCTTTTTAGCTACATATTTTGCAATCCTTCTGGCAGACTTTACCGTTTTTATAACATCATTAGCTCGTCTATATATACCTCGTAATTTTCTCCCATTTACACCTGAACCACCTATTTTTCCAGCAATTCCTCCTACAACTGTCG
The DNA here is from genome assembly GCF_023656595.1 of Coprococcus intestinalis. Taxonomy (NCBI): domain Bacteria; kingdom Bacillati; phylum Bacillota; class Clostridia; order Lachnospirales; family Lachnospiraceae; genus Coprococcus; species Coprococcus intestinalis. Next base: position 3,302 of record NZ_JAMOKJ010000016.1, read on the forward strand.
CTGCCCCAAAGTCAACCATCCATGTCTACACACTAAATTTGTTCTTTCCAAGGAGGTCTTTCCTCAGGTTTATTATCCTCCAATTCTATATGCCATTCCTTTAATTTTTCCACAATAATGTCTTTTTCTATAGCACCTTGAAAACACTCTATATTCTTGCTTTTTTCGTCTCCATTTTTCAGATATATACAAAAAACAGACCGATTAAACAACATTTTGATATATACTGGATTTAAAAATCGAGGTCTTAAAAATCGACTCTTGGAAAAAACAATACATTCATGATACTTATTTATTCCTCTGCCTAAATTAACACAATTAGCATTTATTCGTTTCACAGGCAGCTCATCCCATAAATACTGTCTCTTATATTTACCATCTTTTATTACTATACCTGCTTCACTTAAAATAAGGGTTTCATTTCCAACAAACACTGGTCTTAACGATAATAATGAAATGATAATTAATAGAATCGTCCACCACCATATATCATTCTCCCATTTTAAAATTATCACAAGTAAATTTGTTAGAATCACTCCAAATAGTACAGAAGCCCCATCATCCGCTGCCTGAATTACCAATAAATCTTCCTCACTCAATGTCAAATATCTCTCCCAACTTCTTACTCCCTTAAATCTGTACAGGTTGTCCCTGCCATGCTATTCTAACATTATCCAACCTCTAACAGCCCCTACGGTCCATCTATAAATATAATTACAAGAATCAGATTTTATACATGAAAGCAAAAATCGTCAAATATATGATATTTGCAACTATTAAGATTCCATATCCATACAGAAATACTTGTAATATTGTTAATTCATCATCTATCAGAACATATAACACAAAAATGAGAAACAATATAATATAAACAAATGATAGATAAAGTAAAAAATACATCCACTTCGGTATTTCTTTTTTATCCAGCTTAAATATCTTCCTCATCTTTCTGCTTGGCATGATATAATGAGCCGGATAAAATTTTATCCGAATACCTACTCTTTTTATTATCCGCCTAATGGATAATGAATTCAAATCCCAACCAGCAAAAGACAAGATTGCAAAGAAAAGAATTATTTTGTATCGTTCCATTTTTCCTCCTTATTAAGCAGCGTTTAAAATTAAATCCCTTGCTTTTGTAACACATCAACTTCAATCAAACCTTATACAAAAAGATGAAAATCGTAGAATATATCACATCCATCCACATGAATATAATATATACCGTGTGAAACACATCCATAACCATCACTTTAGCATCTAAAAGTAAAAATAAAATCAAAAAAACAAGAAACAATATAATATAAACAAATGATAAATACAGTGATAGATATGTCCACTTCGGTATTTCTTTTTTATCCAGCTTAAATATCTTCCTCATCTTTCTGCTTGGCATGATATAATGAGCCGGATAAAATTTTATCCGAATGCCTACTTTTTTTATTATCCGCCTAATGGATAATGAATTTGCATACCATCCCATAAAAGATAATATTGCAAACCAAAGAATAACTCGTGCCATTGCTTTTATCATTTCTACTCCTTATTGTCTCTACTTTATCTACCCAATACATCTACTCTACGTCACCTATGTCTCTTTTATTTCATTTCAACATAGGTGACATTTTCTACTTTTTCATATGTCCAAAAAACATACCTTATTTGAACCAGCTTCTTACTTTATTCTTTGCTTTTGTCCATAGCTGAGCAATCACATTGGAAGTTCCCGTTCCAGCAGCAAATTTTATACTGCTAATCCAGGTTGTTCCTTTCAACACGGTATCTCTCCACATTTTTGCTTCCGCAATTCTTTTAGCTGCAAGACTAGCACTTCCTTTCGTGCTTATCAGTCTTGTAAATCGCGCTGTCGTCTTTGAAGCAGTCTTTATCGTGTTAGACAATGCTTTGTACTGATTTGCTCCTGATCCGCCAATCCCTCCTGAAACTGCACCAGCCGCCGCTGAAACTGCCAGTTCGTCCACTTTTAAAGCACTGCCATTCACCTTACAATCTGCAACATACGATACTGCTCCAACTCCAATCTGCCCCGTCAAACCTAACGGGCTTGCTGCCACTGCGCCACTGACGAAACCGCCTACTGCTGCAACCCCCACAGATTTTCAATTGATTTCTCCATTGAACATATACTGTGTTATCGCAGAGCTGGCCGCACCAATTACCATGCCTATTCCGCCGCCTGCTGCCATTATTCCTAGAGCAATCCAGATTTGTCCGCCTGTATCCACTCGCATAACCGGATTGTTATCACAATAAGCATAAAGATTTTTATCATTTAAATCTCCCTGACAATCCAGTACCTCTATGGTATCCGCACTAATAAACCTGCAGATCTCCGGCTGATAATAACGGCTCTTCAGATAGTACATCCCCGTCTCTTCATCATAGTAGTACCCCTTAAATCTATACGGGTTGTCCTTTCCAAGTGCCCCTGCCATGCTGCCTGTGATGCCGGTCAGTATACCCCAGCTGTCATATCTGTAGTTTACTACAGCTATACCATTGGCGTCAATCAGTCCTGTGATCGTCATCAGGCCGTTACGGATATAATAGTAATCCGCACCCTTATAACGGATAGCCATCAGCTGGCCGCTGCCGTCATACAGATAATGTTGCCATGCCATCATCACGACAGCCCCAGCCCGGAATTCCAACTGCATTCTCGAATTTTCAGAAACAGGTTTTCCGCATTGAGTTCTGCTTTTCTCAGACATTCTTTCTTACATGTATTCTTACATTTGAAGAATATCTTGTCTAATTTTCTTAGTTTTCGTGATATTGAAGCCATTATATTCCTTTTCTAAGAATGTCAATAGTTATTTCTTATATTTTCAGAAATTATTGACGAGTTTCTGGGATAATGGTATAATAATCTCAGAAAACGAAAAGGCATGAAACTCTCAGTATCCCAGATGCTTCATTTCGATCAGCCGAAACAGTATCTATGTTTCTGTTATGACTGTTCTTTATAAGGATACTGATATTTCACAAGACAACTGATGATGATAGAAGGAGATTTTTTCAATGAAGAGCACTGTAGGTGAAACCTTAAGAAAATGTAGAATTGCAGCGGGGAAGTCCGTGCGGGAAATGTCTGAATTACTGACTGCCAATGGTTTTAAAGCATCCGAGAAGACAATTTACAGCTGGGAGAACGGCAACAGCCAGCCCACCCCTGACGCCCTTTTAGTCATGTGCCGTGCCTACGGTGTCGAAGATGTCCTCGGCACATTTGGCTACGCACCTGAGAAACCAACCACCATTGCCGCTCATTTTGACGGTAATGAATTTACACCTGAACAGATTGAAAAGATTAAGGCTTTTGCCGCCTTTATCAAGTTCGATGATCAAAGGAAGTGATTCACCTGAATACTTATGAAGAATTATTGCAGGATGCCGATGATGAACAGGTACACGTTCATGAATCTGTTGACCTGAACGGAGACAGCACCGGAGAGAAACGTCTGAACGGTCTCTATGTAGATGGCCATATTGCGCTGGATTCACAGCTGAAGACCACCGCAGAGAAGACCTCTATTCTTGCCGAAGAAATGGGCCATCACTTTACAAGCGTCGGTGATATTACCGATTTGAAGAATGTGAACAGCCGACAGCAGGAATTGGATGCCCGCCTGTGGGGATATAACCGTCTGATCGGACTGCGCGGTATTATCCGTGCTTTTGAACATCACTGCCAGAACCGCTATGAGATGGCAGAATATCTGGATGTTACGGAAGATTATCTCGAAGAAGCCCTGGCCTGTTACCGAAGCAAATACGGCGTTTATACCGTTGTTGATAACTATGCGATTTACTTTATTCCCAATATAGCTGTTGCGAGACGGTTTTAGAAAAATACGATAGTAAGGTACCTAACAATGCAAAAATCCAAAATTTTTGCCCTATTTTGATGTGGAAAGACAATATAATTATGAAGATACATGAGATTACCCCCAAAGATTACACAGACCTGCACCGTCTCTACTGCCAGCTGGAGGATGACTGGACCTCAGACATCCAAGACATGATTCGCGTTCTGGAAGAAGTGAAAGATGACCCGCATTATCATCTGGTGGGTATTTTTGACGATGCAGACAAGCTGGTGGGAACCATTACCCTCAGCAAATGTCTTGATCTGACGGCCAAAGCCCGCTTTTATTATTCCCTTGAGAATCTGGTGATTGATGAAAATTACCGCCAGCAGGGCTATGGTCAGACCCTGATGCAGTATGTAGAAGACTATGTGCGCCGACACAACGGACGCTATGTCAATCTGACATCTTCCATCCATCGCACCGACGCACATGAATTTTATTATCGTATTGGTTTTCCTCGAAATTATACCGTAGGATTTAAGAAAAACGTGGTGGACGATTAGCCATTTAAAAGCTCCGGCCGCCGCCCCCGTGGGTACCTCCGCCGCTGCTCATATGCACGCCGCCTCCGCCTGAGCCGCCGGAACCGCCTCCGCCCTTCGGTTTCTCAATATGACGTCTTGTTACCGTCCGGTTCATAAAGCGATCCTCTTTGGCATCCAGATGTGAACCGGATGCGTCAAAGTACGTCCGGCTGTTGGTTGTCACACGGCCGCCGCGTCTGAATACCATGGCAAAAGTCACAACTGCGCCGATGACAATAGCGATAATCAGTCGAAGCAGCACACCAAAGGCATCCATGCGGGCACTTCTATCTGTGGAGCGCCCCATATAATCACGGACACCTTTCAGGAAAGCATCGCAGGTGCCCTTATAATCGCCATCTGTGATGTGATTATAGCAATTGTCCAGCACTTTATTGATTCTATAATCATCATAATAATTCATGGCCTGCCCCTGGGTCGCCATATAAATCTGCCGATTATCCATATCAATCAGAAACAAAATACCCGGATATTCATCTCTCGACATGGATTGACCGATTTTTTCCGCATAGGCATCTGCATAAGCCTGAGCACTCAATCCTCCTGCATCATCCGTTGTCACAATAGCGATATCTGCACTGTATCTCTCAGAATATTTTTCCAGTTTAGTCAAAAATGACGCTTCCTCATCCGCCGACAAAAGATCCGCCGCATCATAAATACCGCTGGCTGACATACTCGAATCAGCCGCTGCCTCCCCATCCTGATTCGCTGTCAATACAGTCTCTGCGGCTGATACTGTTTCACCGGCCGTTTCTGCAGTCTCCGCGGCTTCTGCCTGAAAGGCTGTCATCACTGACGCCATTCCAAGGCCCATGACCAACAGCATCACCATCAGAAAATTCAATATTTTTTTCATTACAACAGCCCTCCAATCACCATCAGAATCGCAAAGGCCGCTGCCGAAATGCCTGCAAACCAGCCTGCCACTTTTCCTCTGCTCACAGGCGGTTCACCAATGACCTTACCTGTCTGACCATTCATGGCAAATATATAATCTTTGTCCCTGTAGCGATAGGAAATAAACCAGATTGGCAGATACACATAATTGCTGCTGATATGGTCATAGTCCATCTGTTGATGGTCAATATGTACACTTGTGTAACCGGAAATCGTTGAACGGGCGTATTCTGCAGCATATCCGGCCACCTGCTGCTTCACCTGGGGCAGTAAATCCTCTGAACGATAATCTCCCTGATCCGCCTCAAATCCTGCCAGATACGGAATCTGGAAAGTTTTCAATGTGTCAAAACGATAGGGCTCCAGCTTTGCCATCAGGGTATCGTCCATTTTCTCTGATGCGTCATGGGGTACTTTTGTATATTCCAGACGCATTTTCCTTCGCACATCAAAGAAATCCGTCTCCGTGTATTCTGTTTCGCCACGCACATAAATATTCACCCGGGTTGCCGTTCCCCGGACATCCACACTGGCATTCATATCATACAGCCAATATGGAATGTACAAAGGCTGCAGACGCTGGATATTCTTTGCCGCCATAAAGCCCTTCGGCGAAAATCGACCGTTATGACACCATTTTCTGAAGGCTGCCTCCGCTTTCTCCCTGTCCAGTTCAAAAGGCAGCACATAGGCCGGCCGCCAGTCTCCGCTTAGGCGGTCCGCCATCACCAACGGTGCCCCACAGTATTCACAGTGCGTGGCACAGGTTTTGGCTCCCGCTGACAAAAGACCGCCGCAATTCACACAATAACGCGGTTTATCTGCCGGTTCTTCGGCCGCATTCTTATAATTCTCCTCATCCGGTCGGATATCCTCACTGTGATCACAATGCGCACAGTGAAGCTTTCCAAGCTTGATATCATATGACATATCTGCCCCACAGTTCGGACAGCTGAAATTCACAATCATTGTTATTCTCCCTGTATCATAAATTTATTTTTTCCTGACCCTATATCTCTTCACCCAAACATTACCTTAATCATACCATTTTCTCTCCCCGGTCGCAATCAATCCTGAAGTAAAAAAAGGGACTTTCAACGAAAACGATTTTGTTCCATTGAAAGCCCTTTGCTGTTGCTTGAAGCTGCACACTTTTTTATTTTTTGAGAAGCGCCGTCATATCTTCAACAAGTTTTTCGACATCCCGCTTATTCACCAGTTTTCTGGCCTCACCGTTGATTTCTGCCAGATGGAAGCTGCTGTCATAGACTGTAAATGATACGGTTGTCTCGGTATCATCTTCCCACTTGACAGTAACACTGATGGCCGCATCACCGGTTGATTTTGCCGCTGTATCCAGAATCTTCTCCGCCGACATGCCTGAAAGATCACTGTAGGCAGAAGATAAATCTGTCAAAGCAATTTCTGTATCTCCGGCATACCATTTTTCTTCTGTCTCTGTCTCAGATTCATCCACTTTCTCTGCATCTGCAGTCGTTTCATCGGCTGTCGCATCTGTAGTTTCTGTTGCCTTTTCCGAATCTGTACCCTCAGTTTCTGCACTGTCCGCCAGATCATCCGCTTTGGCAACTTCTTCCTTTACCAGATGCCAGCTGTCACTGCCGATGGCAACATCGATACCCTTTGCATTATTCAGAGAACCGGACAAAATCGTATTATCCGTAAAATCCGCTGCTTTCTTTTCAATCAGTTCTTTGATCGTATCACCGCTGACAACATGGACTTCTTTTGAACCATCTAAGGCTGCATAGTAATCGCCGTCTTCATTCTGACTGCCGATATGCAGTATCAGCTGTTTGGCCACCTCAACAGTTTCCGTTTCAGACTCTGTTTCTTCTGTATCTGCAGTTTCCTGTACACTTTCTGCTGATGTTTCTGTCACTGTCTCTGCTGTGGTATAATCCACAGAAATGTCCGCTGTCGGTTTGTCCAGGCCATATTTCGACAAATCTTTGCAATTATACTCTACATGGCTCTTAAATGTGATGCCTGTCACAGTGTTGATAAACTGTGTTACAGATGATGATGCACAATTCTCTTTTTCCTCACCGTTTTCAAGAACTATCCTGCCGCCATCGCTGTCATTCTTAATTTCCAGTGTATGGCTGCCGGATTTGACATTGATATCCGTAATGCTGTCCGATGTGATGGTTGGGAAGCTCTCCATATCCGCCAGTTGATAGATATCCGAATTGAACGTATCGGCAAAATCGGACGCCACCAGATAAACCGCATCATCTCCGCTGATTTTCAGATAGGACCCACCGGCCGCATCATTGGTATCACCCACGGTAAATTCTGCCTCTTTGTCGTCACTGGCCGTATATCGCACAGTCAATACCGGCGAATCCAGACCATATTCCGACAAATCTTCCGGTGAATCCAGTTTTCGGGTAGCTGAAACCGCACCCAGGGCATTGGTCATGGTCGTCAGGCTGTCCTGGTCAACCGGAAAACTCTTGTCCTCCGCATTATACCAGGTGCCGTCCTCCTTCCTAAAGGAGAGACTTTTGCCGTCTTTTTCATAAGAAATGGCTGTAATCTGACCACTGTCCACACTGCTGATCACCAGAGAGTCATCAGAGCTGTCCGCATCCTCCGACCTCTGACTCAGCTTCACAACGAGTAAATAAAGAACAGCTGCCGCCGCCAGGCAGATGATAGCAATTATAAGCGCTTTTTTCCTGTTCTTCATATGCTATTTACGCCTCCTTCTAAACCATACGACACCGCCGCCAATCACAAGGGCCGCCGGAATCAGGATGACAACGGCACCCCAGAATCCCGCATCTGCAGCTGTCACTGTCAGATAGGTTGTGGAAAGGCTCTTGGTCGGTATGGAAATACTTTCTTCTTTATCGATCATCCAGCTCATCACGTTGCTGATGAGTTCATAATTACCGCCGGACACAGCCTGATTCATATTTTCATCCAGGATTGCTGAGGATGAGAAATAAACCAGTTTTGTCTCCACATCATTATAATTTTCAGTGACTGCAGCACCCACTGTAAACGTTCCCTCTTCATCACCTGAAGCTTTTTCCGTTGTTGTCAGATTCTTCAGATCCGTTTTAATATACGACTTGCTGCTTGTCTGCAAAAGAGCTTCTGTTGTCACAGTGCTTCGCACATCATCAGAAATATTGATATTCTGTGCATACGGCATCAGCACCAGATCCTTGGATGTCATGCTGCCCACTGCATCGGCACTCTGGATTCTCGGAATCAGATAGGATGGATACCCCGGATAATAATACTGGCTGTTGCCTTCAAAAATCAATCCCGCACTTGTGGAGAGACCATAATTATTCAAAAGTTCTGCCAGATTCGGCATATCCGTTTCTGTATAATCCGTGAATATCAGCACATGGCCGCCATTTTCCATATAAGACAGGATTCGATCCTTTTCGTCCGCTGTAATATCCTTCTGCGGTCCGTTGATCATCAGACAGTCTGCATCATCCGGTACAGATTCACTTGTTACAAGGTTCAGCTCTTCTATATCAATATTTTCCTTTTCAATCTGGCTGGTCAGTGTATCAGAAAGGGATGCTTCATCATGACCTGTCAGTGTATACAGTTTCGGCAGAGTATCTGATGTCACATAATCAATGGCACTGGTCAGCTGACCTTCTGCATCGAATCCGGTTGTCTGACTGCTGTATGTGGAATAATTAAACTCCGACTGATAAATATCACTGTAGTTGATGACTTTATATTTGTCTCCACACACAACGATCAGACTGTTGTCTGACAGGGAACTGTCTGTATACTGCTTTGTAAAGGACGGATTGACCACCGGATCCTTTGTATGCACTTTGATATGACTGGACAGAGACTCATAACGTTCCAGCACTTTCTGGATCTGTTCATCCTCCTGTCCGCTCTGGGCAACCAGATAAACATCCACATCCGAATCCAATCCCTTGACAAACGTCTTCGTCTGATCAGTAATCGTATAAAGCTGATTATCCGTCAGGTCAAACTGTGTATATTTCACCGGAATCTGACCCACTACCAGATTGATCACCACAACGATGGCCAGCACAACGGCTGTCATCAAGGCATCGCCGCCCCAGCGTTTGCGCTGAATGGACTGTATCGTCAAAAAGATGCAGAATCCGATAATAGACAGGTAATAGACAATACCCGTTATATCAAAGACACCGGAACCGAAGTTAGAAAAGAAGGATGTCATATTAAAGGCACCCAGCACTTTTGCCACAGAACCGGCCATCCATTCTGATTTTGCAAAGAAAATGATAACATTGACAGCTTCCGCAATGATAGCCGCCGCAACTGCGATCTTTATATTGGATGTCAGGTTATACACCAGCCATGCTGCAAAAAGAATAACGAAAATCCAAATAACAAAAGATGCCACCGCCGTTGACGGCAATGCGTTGGTGATCACACCTGTAATATAAAATACAAGCAGCACAAAGAATGTCAGCAGTGCTGCAATAACCTGACTCTCCGTTACTGATGAGATAAACAGGCCAATGGCAATGCAGGCTGCACCATACAGGAAATAACCCAAAATGGCTGTATAAGCCATCGGCAGGGAAACGGTACCGAACCGGCTGAGAATCAACGGATAAAAGCAGGTGATCAGCAGGGCCAGGCCGAATACTGTCACCATCGCCAGATATTTACCAATGACAATTTTCCAGAGTGAAACAGGTGCCGTCAAAAGCAGCTGATCCGTCTTCCGGTTTTTCTCCTCCGCAAGGATACGCATTGTCAGTACCGGTGTCATCAAAAGGAATAAGACAATGACGCAGGACAATGTGTAGCCGAAATACGGATAGCCTGAAGACAGATTGATCACCGCAAAATAGATACCAATCACAACCAGCATAAAGGCCATGCAGATATAGCCCGTCATGGATGTAAAATACGAACGTAATTCCTTTTTATAAATCGCTGTCATGTTCTGCTGCCTCCTTTCCGTCTTCTTCATCTGTCTCGTCAGTTTCTCCCGGGTGCTCTTCATGTTCTTCATGATCTTCCTCATGTAACTCATCTTCATGAGAATCTTCTTCATGAGGATCTTCATTGTTTTGTGCCTTTGCAGATGTTTCAGTACCATCGGCTGTCAATTCAATAAAGACATCCTCCAATGACTTCTTCATCTGATTCATGGCATAAATCGGGCACTGGACAGCTGCCAGTCTGTAGAAGATCATCTCACGGACTTCTGTCTTCGGATCGCTCTGGATCATCACATCGACACAACCTTTTTCCTCAGAATCCGTATATTCAATATTTTCAACACCATCAACAGCATCCAGTACGCCTTTGATAGACGCCTCATCCCCTTTGACTGTCAGATGCAGTGTTACCTTATCTTCCATGAGCTTGCCAAGATTATCCGTTGTGTCACTGGCCACCAGTTTGCCGTGGGACAAAATCAGCACATCATCACAGACTGCACTGATTTCAGACAAAATATGGGAACTCAGAATGACGGTATGTTTCTTGCCAAGGCTTCGGATCAATCCGCGCATCTCAATGATCTGCGCCGGATCCAGGCCGACTGTCGGCTCATCCAGAATAATCACCTCCGGATATCCAAGCAGTGCCTGGGCCAGACCTACACGCTGTTTGTAACCTTTGGACAGATTCCGGATCAGACGGTCTGACACCGCCTCCAATTTGGCATCTGCGATCACTTTCTGAACCTCTTCTTCCTTTTTATTCCTGGCAATTCCTTTTAATTCGGCCGCAAAACGCAGATATTCAAGGGGTGTCATATCTGTATACAAAGGCGGGATCTCCGGCAGATAACCAATACATTTCTTGGCCTCCTCCGGATTCTCCAGCATATCATGCCCGTTGATCATAATGCTGCCTTCTGTCGGTCCGATATAACCGGTAATCATATTCATCGTTGTGGATTTGCCGGCACCGTTCGGTCCCAGAAAACCGTAAATATGGCCTTCTTCCACTGTAAAACTCAGATGATCTACGGCAATATGATCGCCGTATTTCTTCACAAGATTTTTGACTTCTATCAAAGCCTCTCTCCTCCTTCTCACTATTTGAACAGACAATTACGAAACCCAAGAATTTTAGCATTTTCCATATCTAATGGGTTTCGTAATTGTCTGTTTCATGCTTTATAGCATGCTATTTTCTCTCAAGGTATAGCATAACCAATATTTGTGATGCTTTGGTGGGGATTTTGTGACGAAAAAATGACCATTCTGTGAACGGTCACAAACGGTCATTTTCTTCTGTATATCCATTTAATTTTTATGATCAATTTTCATCGGCAGGCTGCTTGTCCGCACCGGAGACAATGCGGTTATAATCAGCACTGTCCTGCTGCCATCGCTGATAACGGCTGTCTTTTCTATGGTCTTCCAGCTGATACTGCGATCCCAGATAATTTCCCAGCCATGTACTGATCTTCTTTGCACCGCTGTAATTCAGATGATTGCCGCCGTCACGACTGTCCGTCAGCCAGTCAAAGCCCGTCTTTGTCATCATATCCTTCATATTAAAATCAATAAAAGGAATATTTCGATCAGATGCGTAGTCCGCCACTGCCTGATGTCTGGCCATATTCCATGAGTTGGCTGACGGCATCTCCACAAATAGCACCTGAATGTCCGCATTCCGGCAGATTTCAACAAACTGATTGAGGCTCTGCAGCGCTATGGCATCTATTTCTTCCCGGTTATCCGTCTTCGCCATATAATCGACCCCTTTGTAAGCCACCCGGTCATCCGAATAGCGGTACCCTTTTGCCGCATCATGCCATGGTTTCTGCGGTTTGCCCATCAGCTCTGAGATCGTCACACTTTTCCAGCGATCATGATATTCCAATACCGGAAAAAGATAATTGGCTGCGGTCTTGACCAATGAGGTCAGATGACCGTCCATGTTTTCCTGGAAAAGGGCGTCCGTCTCCAGAATAACAACTTTTGGCCTCTGGCATGTCAGCACTTCCTGAAGCAATCTCACGGACTGATCGATGGTCTGATTGGGTTCTCCACAGGCAAAGCCTGAAATGCCATGCGTTTTCCACAATTCCATAGGTGAAAATCCACTGGCCAGATCACTGTTGCCGATGGCCGCCACATCCAGAGAATCCTTTTCTTCCCCATAAAACCCTCTGGCTCTGTAATTGTGCATGCCGCCGCTGGCGGAATTCGACCTTGGCACCAACGTCTTCGACATTCCCACCAACAGCAAAACCGTCAACAGCACAAAAGCAATCATTTTCAATGCCCGTCCGGCAAACTGTTTTCTATTAGATATATGCATTTCACTGACTCCTCATTCACGAAGTTATTTCTGCGTATTAGACATATTGCCCACTTCTGCTTCCGTCGCTGTCTGAAACTCCTGCCCATTATGCATTTGGATTTAGAAGTTAGCATACAATGGATCCACCACGCCATATCCGCTGCCATAGGCTCCAAGCAGTACAATGGCACAAAATACCCCTGCATAAACGGTCCACCTGAGCACCATCGGCCATGATGCAATTCGCTCACGTATACAAATGCCTCTTTCTCTGACAATACCCACCATCAGCATCAGTAAAGCGCCCAGCGCCAGCACAGCCAAATCATGTCTGTCTAACCCCAGCTCAAGCCAGTTTCCTGTTGTTTTTCTGAACATGGATTCAAACATCTCCGCAAAAATACGCAGACTGTTTGCCCGAAACAACAGCATACCGATATTCACCAGTATAAAAGTTCTGATGATCAGCAGCAGCTGCCATGGCCGGCTCTCCTTCCGAATCCCGGTTTTTTCATAAAAACAATGTATCACCGGTTTGCCAAAAAGGCCGAATAATGTCAATACATAGTAGTACATGCCGTAAGCCACATATTTCCATGCAGCTCCATGCCAGAGTCCATTGGCCAGCCAGACGAAAAACAGCGCAAACGCCGTTGGCATTGCCTGCCCCAGATGGACACTCAGATGTTTCTTGGCCCATCTTCCCAGCTTCATATTTGTTTTCGACAATGTCACCGGATAGAAAATATAATCTTTGAACCAGGCCCCCAGCGTCATATGCCATCTTCGCCAGAATTCACCGATGGACTTCGAGAAAAAAGGCTGATTGAAGTTCCGGGCAATCTCAATGCCAAACAGTGCCCCGCTGCCCCGCACGATGTCCATGCATCCGGCAAAATCCGCATAAATCTGCAATGTATAGACGAACATCGCCAGGATCACAATGCCGCCGCTGTAATCCGACGGACTGCCGAAAACGGTACTGACAAGCAGCGCCGCCCGGTCAGCCAGCACCATTTTCTGGAAAAGTCCCCAGAGGATCAGCTGCGCACCAAAGGTAAACTGCCGGTAATCAGCCCTGTGTCCTTCAAAGGCCTGCCCTGCAAGCTGGTCGTAACGGCTGATAGGGCCTTCCGTAATATTGGTGAAAAGGCTGAGGAAAAGTGCCAGTCTGCCGAAGTGATGATCCGCCGCTGTCTGCCCCCGGTAAACATCGATCACATAGCCCACCGCTGACAGCGTATAAAAAGAAATGCCCAGAGGCATCAACAGTTTCAGCGCCGGCAGCTGAAAACCAGGCTCCAGATGGCTTCCCAGCGCATTGATATTGGCACTGAAAAAGTGATAATATTTCAAAAAGGCCAGAAGCCCCACATTGATCAGCACCATGGCAAACACAATATGGCGCTTTCGGCGCATCATAACTGCCTTTCTGGCTTTTCTTTCTTCTTTTTCCAGACTTTTGCGCACACTGTCAAAGGCCTGCTGCTCCCGCTCCATAGCCAGAGCTCCCAGATAAACCGAAACAGTTGTGATCAGCAGAAAAACGATCAGTTTTCCGGAGGCCAGCCAGTAGAAGAAATAACTGCCGCCCAGCAGCACCAACCACCGTTTTTTCAAGGGCATCAGGTAATATAAAGCCACCAGCACCCCCAGAAAAAACAGCAGATAAAAATAAGAGGTATAACTCATCCCGGACTAATCCTCCTGAAGCCGCATGATCAGCTGCCACATCGCCTCCACAGACTCAAAATTCTCCGGCACCACATCCGTCGGCAGAATCTCCACATCAAACTCGTCACAGATCTCCGTCACAATCGTCATCACATCCAGAGAATCAATCAGTTCATCCGACACCAGATGCTTCTCATTCACATAATCAATACCCGGTTTCACTTTATTTAAAATATCTAACAGTTCTTTCATGTCAATAGCATCTCCTTCCATTTTCACTCTATTATCTACCACAACTAATACTTGATAACACTACTTCTTATCCCCTCAACCTCCGATGGCCTGCCCATCCATTAAATCTGTATAGTAGCTCTTCAAGTATTTCCTGTCGATTTTGCCGTTGGCATTTTCCGGCATCCTCTTCACTCTGATGCATTCTCCCGGCCGCATATACGGCGGCAATTTCCCTTCCAGAAGAACCCGCATCTGATTTTCATTTTTGGGACCACCCTCATAGAACAGGACGATTCTGTCATGCACTTCATCGTAAATACTGACACAGCTCTTGACATCGGAGGCCGCACCGGCGGCGGCTTCAACTTCACCTAGCTCAATACGGTATCCCATATGCTTAATCTGAAAATCCCTGCGTCCCAGATACAGCAGCTCGCCGCGGTCATTATAGTGGACCAAGTCACCGGTTTTATATATCTTCTCCGGATACCATGGGTTCAGCGGGTTCTGGATAAAAGCAGCATCCGTTTTGTCCGGATCTCCATAATATCCGCCGGCTACAAAAGAGCCTCTGACACACAGTTCGCCGATTTCTCCCGGTGCCGCTTCCGTACCATCCTCACGAAGGATGATCAGGTCACAGTTGTCGCAGGCACGTCCAATAGGCAGTGTTTCACTATCCGCAAAATCCCGGTCCACAATGTAATAGGCACAGATATCCGTTACTTCTGTCGGCCCATACAGATTGGCATACAGCAGCTCCGGCATTTTTCTCCGCCAGTAATTCAGCTGTTTCACCGGCATCACCTCACCGGCGAAAAGAACCTTCTCCATATACGGAAGGGACACATAATCCAGCACTTTCCAATTAGCCACTATGGACAAAGCCGTCGGCACCCAGTAAATGGTATTCACTTTTCGACTGTTCATATACTCCAACAGACGCACCGGAAAAGCAAATAATTGCTTCGGCAGAATCTGAAGTTCTGCGCCTGCTGCCAGAGTTGTATAAATATCCAGCACCGACATACTGAAATAAAAAGGTGTCTGGCTGCCGAAAACCGTCGCTTCATTGATATCAAATGTCGTTTTCACCCATTCCGCATAAGCCATCACATTTCGATGGGAAACGGCAACACCCTTCGGCATGCCTGTGGAACCGGATGTAAAAAGGGTATACACCAGATCCGTATCCACTGCTTTTCTCCGAATCTTTGCCAGCCCTTCCCGATCCTCAGGCACATACATGGCCTTCTCATAAAGAAGGATCTTCGGACTGTCTTTTCTTTCGGAGGCAAGGGCTTCCCTGACTGTCTCTTCATGGTCCCTGTCGGTAATAATCGCCGCCGGTTTCAGCACACTGAAAATCTTGCGGATTCTGTCCCAGGGCATTTTGGTGTCAATCACTGTATAGAAATCACCGCCGTAAACCGTTCCCAGCATTGCCGCCAGACAGGCCGGTGTTTTTTCCATATAAACAGCCACCGGACGGTGTGTCAACCGGTGCTTCAGCAGTAAACTGCCGATCCGCGCTGATGCCTCTCGAAGCTGACGCCAGGTCATCGATGTATCTGTATCGGCACAGGCTGTTTTCTCAGGCCGCCGACCGACTGAATGTTCAAGATATTCCAATATATTTTTCAAGCTATCGCCCCCTGTTCTCTTTGGTGCCCCTATCATAGCACAAAAAAATCCGAAAACAGGAAAAGTCGGGGTATTGTAAGAAAGTTATATGGAGTGAAAGAATTCTGAAAGAAAATTTAGTATAACTATAGACAAAAAAGGATGCCCTAAGACATCCTCTTACATAGAATTTATTATTTATTTCTCCGCTTCCTCTATCACACAGGTATGTTCTCGCGTCACTTTATCATAGTTGACACCCACCAGCAGAATATTTCCCCTATAATCTTCGAGGCTCTTACAGTATTGTTTTTCTTTAATCTGAGCAAGGGCACCCTCGGCACTGTGATTCCATTTCAGTTCAACCACCAATGCCGGTTTATCCGGGAACTGTCTGCGAGGCAGGAAAACCATGTCAGCCAACCCTTTTCCTGTGGGCAGTTCACGATATACAGTGTAAAAATTTCTTGCTGCATATAAAGCAAGTGAAATGGTATAACTCAATGCATTTTCATCGTTGTACTGAATATGTGCCGTTTCAAAGTGCGCCTGTTCAATCCCTTCAGCGACTTTCTCAGGATATTTCTGCCAGATAGCCTGAAGCGTATCTGAAGAATTCTTTAATGCCTTGGAAACCTCACCCCACTGGGATGCAGCAACGGCATTGATGTATTCGCCCCGCACTTCACTGTTTGGAATGAAAACTTCCTTGTATGAAAAATCATATCCCAAATAGCCAAGATGGATCAACAACGTCAAAACATCATCCTCACTGTAGAATGTCGTCATATCATTGGAAAATGTTCCTGTATTAACCGGAATTCTCTCTCCCGCCAACATACTCAAAACATCATCCTTCAGTCCTTCAAAGTTCATATCAATATAGAACCGAAGAGCTTCAAATGTCTCCGTCCGATTCCAGTAAGAATCGCAAATACCGGTTAAAATAGCCGTCACCACGGAGCGCGGACTGTAGATGGATCTGGCCTTCTCAAAATGATAACCGTCATACCATTCTTTTAGTTCAGACAAATTTCTTCCATATTGCTTACATAAAGCGGCAACTTCCTCTTCCGTAAAACCGACAAATTCTGCCAAGGGTCCCGGATTCGTCATAGAAAACTCATCAAACATATTAAGTGCTGAATGTGTGCCATATTTCTTAATCGGCAAGATTCCGGTCATGTAGGCAAGATGAATATACGCCTTGTCCTTCAGGAAATCCCTCAGGAAATCCAGATACTGTTCCTGCGCTTCATGGTTCTCGCGATATTCCCTGAAAATGCAGTCCCATTCATCAATAATAATCACAAACGGACATTTCGTCTGCTGGTAAACATCCTGCATTGCCCTGCTAAAATTTTCTTTATCAAAATAATTAATATCCGGATATTCAAAAAACAAATCCCATAAAACTGATTTTTTTACTAAACGCAGCATCTCATCCATGCTTGATGTCTGACTGAGAAATTCCTGCATATTCAGAAATATTGTATTATATTGATTTAATTTCTTCTCGCAGGCATCCGCTTTGGAAATCTTCAATCCCTGAAATAATTCCCGCGAATCACACCCCCGGCTGTAATAGGCCGCCAACATATTGGCCGCCATCGACTTGCCAAAGCGTCGAGGCCGGCTGACACACACATATTTCTGATTGCTGTACATGACCCTATTGGTATATTCAATTAACCCCGTTTTATCCACATAAATCTGAGAATTCAAAGCTTCTCCAAACTTCTCATTCCCAGGATTCAGATAACCACCCATGCACCGCACCTCCTTCTATTGCCTGTCAGCCCTGCCTGTATATTCATTATGTATTCGTGCTTATTTATGAAGTTTTTTGAAATTTTACTTGGCTCTGAACAGTTACATAATAATATTCACCGGATAAGCCGTTTATGCGGCATGCCGCTCCTTCGTCATCTCAATGGCACTGTCCATATTCCCGGATGCTGCCACTACAAAAACAGGCAAACTGTCCTGATAACTGCTGTTGATCTCACATTCCCAGTATTCCAGCCTTTCCCCGTCTTTCTCAATACACGTCAGAAGCTCCGGCGGAATACGCCATCCATCTGATTCTTCTGTCATCATGGTAACGGCCGCTGACAGAAAATAGCGGATCACACTCTGTCCATGACCATTATCCTTGAAATCCGTATCCAGTCTCCTGAGATATTTCTGAAAAGCGGCTTCTTCAAAAATAGCCAGACTGCTGCCATACCACTTGGTCACAATATATTGCTTATTGCTGTCCATCTGTAAATCTGTACATCCGTCTGTCCTAAGTTCAACTGCTCCTCTCATGTAAACCCCTCCTAATTACTGCAGCTCCGCCAACAGCTGCTTCTGTCACATGACTAATGTTCCTCTCTTCCATCAGCCAACACTTCTCCCACAAGTCTTAATAGCGATTATGAACAACTTCTATGGCTGCAATGACATCCCGCATCTTGAGTTCGGTTCCGTCATCCAGAACTGCCGTCCCCGTCAGATGCCCAAACACCTGATGCTGATCGCTGGCAATTACTTTCATATCAATCTTTGCTTTTCTGTCCAGGATCGGCTCAAAAATCCCCTCAAACCGACCATCACTGGATGAAATCGTCCACGGATCCATGTAATTAAAATTGCCCTTATCATCCTGTCCGATCATAAAAACAACTTCCTGAAGCTTATGGGCACGGCCATCATAGAAAATCACATTCTCAGTGGCACTGCTCCGATCACTGAACCCATAGCCGAGATTGAAACCGAAAGGTACACCGTTCAGCCTTGTACTGCAGGTTCCCCAACGCCAGATATTGTCATAAGTCCACACACCGCGTCCCCAGTCAAGGACAGCCATATCTTTTCTCCCATCAAAAATATAATCGCGCCCGTCAAAGTTCACTTTGCCCTTGACCGGCATACAATTCACCTTCTGATTGTAATAAAAAGCCTTCTGATTCTCCTTCCACGGTGTTGCAATACAGATGCTGTCCATCTCCGGCTGCTTCATCAGAAGATCCGCCGTCAATGTCTTACCATCCTGAAAATCACGGAAAACACACTGAATTCTTCTTCTATGCGGCTTCACCGTATAACGAAGATGAATCCGACCATTTCTGAAATCCGCATTGCCATCGTCCGATGTCCTCCCCAGTCCCAATCGTCCCATAGGCATTGCCGTCAATATGGTCTCAGTATGTTCCTTTCGTTCCACAAGATCAATCAAAGAAACACTAATTAATCCCGCATATCCCAGATCCGACAGGGTAAATGCAACGGCATAATGTTCATTGCCCGCAAGATAATAATCCCATTCCTTAATGCGAAAAGAAGGGGCTGCAATATTCTCGCGATTATACTGCCAGACCGGTCGTCTCGCCCATCCAGGCGTTACAACGTATCCTTGCTTATCCAACAACTTCTGAACATCCGTTACCTCATACTGCATAAAGATCCCTCCTGTCTTCTCTTATTTTGAACGTATATTATCAGTATAACAAATTTTTTGAAAAAAAATAGTCTTTTATACATATTTCATAAATTTCGGTGCAAACTAATGCTGTCACCCGTCAATATGTTAGCTTTTCCGTTCACAGTATCAAGTGAAAAATATTTCTCACGATTACATGTTGAACGGACTCAGTTTTTTCGCAATTGAAAGGAGATTATCAAAATGGAAGTAAACAATTCAATTAAATGTGGCGTTCATGATTGTAAACATCATGCAGGTAATGTGGAATACTGTACCTTAAACTGTGTCAGCATCGGCGCCTGCGAATGTTCCCCTAAGACAAAAGAGGGCACCGACTGCGAATCTTTTGCAGCCCGCTAAACTAAAAAAAGGGCTGCACCAATAACCCCAAAGCGTGCGGCCCATGTATATCAAACTATGAGAAACACGCTCCGCGAGTTTCTCAAGTTATCGCGGCATCTACACTCCGTTTCGGTCGTTGCTAAACAAGCGCCACTGGCGCTTAGCAACGCCAAAGTCTCGTGCAAGCACGAACCCTGGCTCGTTGCTCGCGTAAATAAGGCGTCGCTTTAACGATTAAAAAATCGTAAAGCGGACGCCCCTTTTGTTCAAATTTGTGCATTTATTACCCTCAAAATTGTCTTTAAAAAAATAACTGAACTGCGTATACTTAAATTAAAATCTTGTCCTACCTTCCAATACACGCACTGAATTATTAACAGCTTTCATAGACAATATTCAAATCACCGAACAGAATCTTTACTGTCAAATGGGAATATATATGTCTGCCCATCAAGATATATTTCATAATCTTCCGTAATGTCATACACATACCCATAATATTCATAATCATATATCACTATCTCCTTATAATGTCCTCCATCTGAAACTTTTTGAACAAATTTCGTTCCCAGACTATCTCTGATATTCACACGGTCCGCTGCATTTTCCGACATTTTCACTCCTGACAAATAATAATCTTCTGTTCCTTTAATATGCCATACTATAATCGCTGTGCCTGTTATATTTTCTGTCTCCACATCCAATGTGCCCAAAAACTTATACCCACCTTGTACTTTCCTCAAATATTCCGTTTCATAGCTTATCATCCCATTCTTCTTTCTTTTTTCTATTACCATACATGAATCCTTACCATCTATAATATCGTCTATCTCTCTTTTGGGCATCAACCATTCTTCATATGCCATTGCTTTTTCTGGCGATTTAAACGTAATAAAATAATTCTCTATGGGAACATATGATAAATAGGGAACAACTATCACAAACATAATCGTCAAAAAAACTCTTATCATCTTAATTCGTTGAGTCTTTTTTATCTTCTGTTTTCTTATTCTAATACTCAGGCTCATCATATAGATAAAAATTATAACCTCAACAATGATTCTAATTGCAAGCATTTATGTATCCTTTCACAGTTCGTCCTCTGATAATTCTACATGCCATTCCTTTAATTTTTCCATAAGTATATCTTTTTCTATTGCACCTTGAAAATATTTCAAATTCTTATTTTTTTCATCTCCATTTGTCAAATATACCTCCCAGTCTCTTTCATTATAGCATCTCATTCCCTGATCTTGAACCAGTTAAAACTCTTTTCAAACTTTTCAAGTCACTTTCTCTGCATAATCAAGGCATATCCATCCCTGCCCTGATTTCAGCTTTCCCCATCGGCTTTTCTCTCCGGCTGCATTGACAATTCCCGTTGCTTCTTCTGTAATGGTAAATACCCCCTTGCCTGTAAATCCCACAGCCTTTGAATGAATCGTGGGTGCCTGCCGGATGTTCAGATCGTCAACAGAAACTCTGACCAGATATGCTGTCTTTTTATTTAATGTCATACTATCTGTCGAAGTATTTTGATTTGTCTGATGACTGTTATTATTTCGGTTATTCTGACTGCTCTGCCCGCTTTGATTTGCTGGCTGGCTTTTATTCCCAATACCAAAATACTCTGCTATTGCAGCTGCCTTGGCCTCCGCTATAGCCTTTAAATTCTCCTGTTTCGACAGGAAAAGACATTCCTTGGGATTATCATGAAAACCATGCTCAACTATATAATCATAACGAACCGGGCCATTTTTCGCCTGTCCCTGTGAAGCTGCTCCAGATACTGCCCCGCGGATAACCCCATACCAGTCTGCGCCGTTGCTCTGGGTCTTTGTCACGACTCCCCTGTTATAAGTAATGCCTGTGGATGGCTTCATGACTTTGACAATGGCATCGATCATTTTCTCTGCCAGTTTTTCTGATCCCGGAAGATGTGCCGAGCGAACCACCGTCACACCGCAGGCTTTTCCATTGAATGCATCCGTATGGTTGCTCTCAAACAAAACATTGGCATATCCGTTCCCCTTTTTCACTGCCATCTGTCCGCGTTCATAAAGCCCCGGGTCCTGATTCCGTTCTCTTGTCAGGATAGCATCAATCCCTCTCTTTTCCAGGGCTGCCTTTTCATAAAGGCTCAAATCATAAACAGCCTTGCTTTCATAATAACCTTTCACTGCTCCGGCATTATAGGTATTCCCCGTATGTCCCGGGTCAATAACGACTAACAGCTTTTTATTGTCTGACATTCTCTCCACCTCCTGCCTTCATTTTATTCAGCACACTATTATTAGTATTCGCTTCATTGGTGTTCGCCTCGCCTGCTTCATATATCTTATCACTTATACCATTATCCATTGGCAGCTCTGATGTCATATTGGCAAGAAAATCTCTCAGCCAGCTTTCGACCTTCTTCGGCACCGGCAGGCCGCACAGAACCATGTTTTTCAATACGGATAAACATTCACAGGCTGTAAACAGCAGACAGAAGAATTCGCACATCCCCAGTTTCTGAACACCCAGATCATGCACATATTCCTCAGGTATAAAAGCCAGAAGATTCACATGAATCAGTAAATCCGCCAGCATCAAAATCCCTACACTGACAACCATGGCCACCTTTCTGATAGCTCCGTCGATACCCACAGAACTGTTGAACTGTCGAAACTTGATGGCCCGAAGAACCCCCAGCAGTGTATCCGCGCAGATAGCCAGCATCAGGATTTCTATAAAAATGTTATTTGAAAACTGTAACATTAAATCTCTCATCTTTCGTTAATCTCCTTTCCTCTTAATTTTTCATTTGTATATTTTCAGTTTATTTTTCTTGTGGTAAGGGGATGCCCCGCAAGAATGCGGGGCATTGGAAACCAAATAATTCATAAAAAACTATTATAATACAGGATGCTTTTGAAATTAGCCCTCTTCTTTATGATAACCTTCTATTTCTACTCCCCATAAATCCATGTAGTGAAGGAAAAGCTCTTTATCGACTGGGTAATTCTCCGGTTCTCTCTGTGATTCAAACCATATCTGCTTCATAGTTGGTTTCTTTTTTGTTTTCTCCAAATACATTGTCCAGTCAATAATTCCTTTCTCAGGCTGTAGTTCTTCTAAATCCGCATCAATTCCACCTGGATAAAAGTTAACATAAAATGCACTCCAAGGTCTTCTCCAGCAACAGTACGTCTTAGGCTGCATCCATTTTGGCTTTTTTACCTTTTTCAATGAAAAGAAAATCCCTTCCTCATATCCCCGCTTCATGCCTCTTGGCGTACTATACATCATATCTTTGTAGTTTTCATACCTTTTCACACTCAATTCATTCCATTTATAGAATTGATGTATTTTCCAAAAACTCACCCTGCATCCTTCTTTGCTCATCACCAGTTCTCTACAAAACGCAACATACATAGCTAGTGTTATCGTCAAAGATATAATAGGTACTCCCCCTAGCACAACACGCTCAATCAATTCCCATCTTGTTTCGCCGCTATCATAATACATCAATCCGCAAAAAACCAAAGCAAAGATTATAACCCATGCAGCCATTCCATGTGTATCCTGGTCACTGTAAATTTTTAATTGTACGTTCTCCTCTTCCGAATACCCTCCAGATCTATCCATCCTTTTTTCCTCCTGTTGTTCTGCTTCTTTTTCATAGATTTTGCCTTACATATTGCAATCTGTATTACAGAAGCTATCGCACAAGCTTGAATATTAACCTTATTTTTTTTCGAAGCATGGACCGAACCATTATAGGCTTTACTTGCCGCTGCTGACATAAGATTATACCCAAAATCACAGGTTGCACCGATTGCTGCAGAAGCCCCTAGTTTAATTTCTACCTCTGTGGCTGTTTTTATTAAAGAACTACCTGTCAAAAATGTTGATAAACTTCCTGTACTTCCTACTGTAAAAGCGCCTGCCATTACCGCATTTGTAAAGGATACAGTTTTATCTTCTCCTTGCTCTCTAGAACTCCCATATGCAACAAAACCGCTTATTAATCCTGCTGCCAAAGATCCAGCAGCTCCTAAAGCCCCCGCAGCTCCTGTTAATGCAGCCATTGCTGCATCTTTTAATGTATATTTTTCGCCTACAATGCTTGCTGCTAAACCTGTCGTTACAACATTAACCACTGCACCAACCAGCATTTCTGTTCCTTTTTTTGCAAAAAAAGCACCGGCTATTGCCAGAATGGCAAAGCTGCCATCTGAATCCATCAACATAACAGGATTATTCTTACAGTAACTGTACATATTGCTGCCATTCGTATTCAGTTCTGTCGTGATATACACATCCGCACTGATAAACCTGCAGATCTCCGGCTGATAATAACGACTCTTCAAATAATACATGCCTGTCTCATCATCATAATAGTACCCCTTAAATCTGTACGGATTATCCTTGCCAAGTGTCTCTGCCATGCTGCCTGTGATACCAAGCTGCCTTCCCCAGCTATCATATCTGTAGTTTACTACAACTGCGCCATTGGCGTCAACAAGTCCTGTGATCGTCATCAGGCCGTCACGAATATAATAGTAATCTGCCCCTTTATAACGGATGGCCATCAACTGACCGCTGCCATCATACAGGTAATGCTGCCATATGCCGTTCTTCTTTTCTGACAGGACACTGCCGCCTGCTGTCAGATATTCTGTTGTCACTCCGTTCACTGTCTTGGATGTCCGGATGCCCGATGCATCATACGTATATATTGCTTCCAGTCCACTGCCTGTCACTTTCTGCAGCTGGCTGCCTTTTGTCCAGCTGTAAGTATAATTACCATCACTAAGCAGGTTACCGTTGGCATCATAAGTGAAGTTTCTTGTCCTGCCATCCATGGTCACTGCTGTCAGCTGGTCTTTCCATGCATTGCTGTAAGCAAATTGCTTTTCTACGGTTCCGTCGCCTTCTGGCGCACCGCTCTCTGAAACCGGATAGCTGCGTACTTCTGTCAAGTTACCTCCGATATCATACTGATAACGGATAAACTGCTTTTTGCCTGGGTCATATTCACGGGTCAGCTGTCCCTGGGCATCATAGGTATAAGTATGGCTGTCTGCACTGCCGTTTTCTGTGGCTTTCGACACATTGCCCCAGGCATCATAAGCATACTCCCATGTGCCGCTGCCGTTTTTCACAGTCTTTATCCGTCCTGTCTGTCCGCCGTCCGCTGCTGTTTCATAGGTATAAGCTGTCGTATGTTTCCCGCCGTTTCTCCTGATGGATGAAAGTCTGCCCAGCTTGTCAAAGGTTTTTTCAATCTTAGCACTGCCGCAGGCCACGGATGTTTCACGGCTGTCTGCATCATAGCCCCTTGTGACAGTCCTTACGCCATCCGGTGTGGTCTGGACTTCCTTAATCAGGCAGTCATTGGCATCATAAGTGTATCGGTAGGCTGTACCGTCATCAAAGACCGCTTCACACAGCCTGTCTGTCAGGTCATAGCCGTAAGTGCAGGATTTTCCGGATACCTGTCCGTCCACAAAACGGACCACCCTTCCCAGTTTGTCATAGATATACCGGCCAATGGTATAACTTGTGCCGTCTTTTGATGCTTTCACTTCTGTCACACGGTCAAGATTATCATAAGTGTAAGCAACTTCCCAGCCGTTGGCATAGGTGCTCTTTAAGAGATTGCCGTTCTTTGCCTCATAATCATGGCTGACTGCCGCCTTTCCGGCAATGGACACGCTCTTTCTGTTGCCAAATCCGTCATAGGCAAAGGTATAGTCAAAACCGTTATGGGTGATCTTGGTCAGACGGTCCCTGTCATAGGTATACTGGACCTGGACATCTGTTTCTGTTCCGTTTACCGCTGCTTTTCCTGCGACTTTTGTCAGACGGTCCATGGTGTCATAGCTGTAATCCGCCTGATGGCCGGACACACTGACATTTTTTAAAAGGCCTTTTGTCACATCCCAGGCATATGCCGTTGTCACCCCTTCCGGTGAAGTCTGGGAGGCCATGTACTGCCCTTCCGCCGTGCCGGTTGTATAGACCGCCTTTGATGTCATGGCTTTCTTCGCATCTGTTTCTGCTGATGAATCCACGGTCCTTGCCGTCACCGGGTTGCCATAGTTATCATAGGCAAAGGTATATTTCATGCCTGCCGCAGATGCCGCCCCTGTCACACGGTGTTTTTTATCATAGTCATACTTAAAAGCATTGCCCTTCGAATCCATGAGCTTCTTTAAGTTATCCGCTGTGTCATATTCAAAACTGCTGTTTTTCTTCGCCTGGTCTGTCACCTTCACCACGTTGCCTTTGTCATCATAGGCAAAACTTGTACCGTATTCTTCTTTATAAAGGCCAAGGCCCGTAAAGTAGGCATTGTTGCTGTTGCTGCCATAACAGAAGCCGATATCCACACGCACATAGTCATGTCTGGCTACAAAGGCGGTGTTCATGAACTGCCATTCACTGCAGTCTGCCCCGAATTCCGCATAGTGGATGTCATTCCTGTCATTGGTATCACTGGATATGAAGTTGATATGGAGGCCGAAATGGCGGTTCTTCCTGCTGTTTAAGCTGTTGCCCGCATGGGGATCGCTTTCAAAGAACTTCTCTTTCAGGCTCACGCTGTCGGCATAGCCCCAGCCGCAGGCCATGAAGCAATCGCCCTTTTTGCCGGAGATGGCCAGCGGCTGATAGCAGCGCTTGTTGTTCTTCTCATCCCCTGTGATCTTTAAAACGCTGTCCCCTGTCGGGCCGTTGCCGCCCGGTACTTTTTCCTGCTGTCCCATCCGGATCTCTGCAGGAACATCTGTAGATGAAACCGTCACAAGATCAGACAGCACATAACCGGTGTAGGCTTTGCCTCCTTTGGTCAGTTTCACACCGTACCACAGGTCTCCGTTCTTTAAACCGGCATGACTGACGATATTTACCTTGTCACTGCTGCCGATCTGGACAGCCACAGAACAGGAGGTATTCGGTTCTGTTCGGACATTCAGCGTACCAGACGGTGCCGCATGGGAAGTGGATGGACGCATGACCGCCACATAATCTGCAGATGCATAGCCATCATACTGTGTGCCATTTTTAGTAAAGGCCAGACGGTACCACTTCGTGCCGCTGCTGTCTTTGGCCGCACCTTTAATGCCCACGGCTGTGCCTGCCGCCATCATGGTCTTTGCGCTGTAGCCGGTGCCTGCACCTGCACGCAGGTTCAGGTTGTCTGCCGCAGCCACACCCCTGACTGTCACAACCGCCCCTGAAATGGACAGGTTCAGATAGGTGCCTTTCATATAGCCGTCATAGGTCTTATTGCCGATCTTTGCACGGATGGCATACCAGATGGCGCCGTCACTGTCATAATCCGCCCCGTGGATCGTGGCACTGGTGCCCTTCGGTGCCATGACAAGTGCCGGGTAAGCCGTACCCGCCGCAGCACGGATATTGACTTTATCCTCATTGACGGTGCCTTTTAAGACGGTCGGCACCTGTGCCGCCGCACCGGTCTTTAACACGCCGTCACCGCCAGCGAACTGTAAGGCCGTATGGTCCGTCATGCCATTCTGGAAGCAGTTGTTGGAGACCAGGTTCAGGCGTCCCGCAGCCTCCCCTTCTTCCATCTGGAGGCCATCAAACCACGCTGTACCCTTGAAGTTTCGGGTCCTGGCAAGGATCCTTAAAGAGGATGTGCCATTGCCTGTCCCGTTATCCGGTGCCGTAAAGGCCACTGACAGGCGCTTAAAGCCATCCGTACCCGCCGTGATGCCGGCTGAATCCGCCACGACCGCCAGGTTCTTCGCTGTATCCTCTATCTGCAGCCAGATACGCCCTTTTGCCGCCAGTTCACTGACGCTGGCTTTGACATAAGCGGAAAAGACATATCGCTTTCCTGCCTTTACCGTCAGGTTCTGGAACGCTGCACCGTCACCGGAGGCCGCTGTGCTGCGGATACGGATACACTTTGTGCCGATATAGCCTTCCCCTGCTGTGCTGTCCTCCACCACAACGTGATCCGCATTGCTGTAACGTGTCCAGCCTGCCACACCGCCTGTGACGCCCCTCAGATACTGCGGGGATACATAGCGCAGGTCTGTGGCTGCGGACAGTTTGTTCTTATTCTTTGCTGTGTCCAGATACTGCCATGCCGCACCGTAACCGGCATCATTGCGCACACTGACAGTACGTCCCGCATTGTCAAAGAGATAGACTTCTTTTCTTCCTTTGCTGTCTGTAAAGCTTGTCCGGTTATGGCCGTAAGCCAGTGCCAGGCTCTGTCCCTCTGTGCTGCCGGCATATTCCGTGACTTTGCTGACCCTGTAAGGGGCCCGGCTGCCATAGCTGTACTGTACTTTATAGCCGTAAGGGTCCGCCGCTGTCAGCATCATGCCCTTGCCCGCTGCCGTATCGTACGTAAACCGGCTCACGGCACCGTCCGGGTCTGTGATGGATGTCAGGAAACCGTTGGTATAACCAAATGCTGTCACCCTGCCTGCCGCATCCGTCAGTTTAGACAGATGGCCGTCACTGCCATAGGCCAGATCGACCGCACGGCCGGAGCCGTCTGTCAGCTTCACGATCTTCGATGCGTTGTGTAAGATCGACAGCGTGTTGCCGGAAGCATCTTCTTCCTTTACAAGCAGCCCGTTTAAAAAGTGCTGTTTACCGCCGTCCTTATCCGTCACCGTATATCTGTTGGATGAATCCAGGGTCAGGATACGGGTCGCATCCAGCTCATCCTTCCACTTGCTGTCTGTTGTATCCTTGACAAAATATCTTCTCGTACCGTCACCGTCAGTCTGGCAGTAATAGTCTGTACTTCCGATCTTCTTTGCCGTCATGGTCTGGTGGTAGTTCAGACGGAAGCCTTTGCCGTAACCGATATCCGCTCCCTGTCCACTGCTGTTGAACACATGGCTCAGGCCGATGGGTGCGCGGCTGCCGGAAAGGGCATAAGTCGGATGCACCAGTATCTGGCTGCCGTTATAATCATTCACATAGCCTGTACCGGCCCTGCCGATATCATGCTGGTGATAGGTCCAGAAATCCTCCAGGCCCTCGCAGCTTACGTACTGGATCATGATCTGGGGACGTGTGGCCGCATTATCATCCAGATTGTCATCAGATGAAATGTATTCGTTATACGTACCTTCTTCCTCCCCATGCTCTTTCATCATCAGGCCGTAGTTCTTCCCATCCGCATACCAGTCTTTTACCACACCTGTGATATCAAAGACCAGTCTTGTCAGTCCAGAACCTGAAAAAGCGATATAATCGGCCACTTTCGGGTCGTAAGACGGTTTGTTGTCCCATGTGACAGTCTTACTGTTCCAGTCCTTTGTCACACGGTGGATATCAATGCGGCGCTGGTCTGAACCGCCCGGGCGTCTGATGGCCACATACCAGGCGGATGTCACCATCTCAGAAGCTTTGTTGAGCTGCGGAAGGGTGAACTTCAGGTAGCTTCTGAGGACGGAACCGTCCACCCTGCCTGTTTTCAGGATATGGCTGTTGTAAAAATTGTCTGTATTGTAGAAAGAAGAGACATGGCAGTCCTGGATCTTATCCCTGGCCACATCGGTGGTCACCACCGGGTCAATGACCACCGGATATGCTCTTTCTTCTGCCGCAAGCCATCCCGCATCCGCTTCCAGTCTCACATACGCCTCCTTGTTCTTTTCTCCGCCGTCATCTGTCAGGGTCAGTGTCAGGCCGTGGCTCACTTCCCCTGCGGCATCCGTCATATACGGTGCAGACAGTCTGTAAACTTCCCTGTCCCCTGCATCCTCAAAAACGATATCCGCACCTTCCTGTCTGGCCTTTAACCCACCCGGAGCATAGCGCCATGTGAAAGCATGCACTGCGTCTGCCTGCTTTAAGACCAGATCTTCTTTCAGGCTTTCCGGGCCGATGGTGTAACGGATATCTACACCATGGAAGGCTTCCGGATAAAGGATGCGGCTCTTTAAATGTCTGACGGCATAGGCCGCTGTGGGGTCCTTTTCACTGTCTGCCGTATGCTCTAACGCACCGGCACTATCCGGCTGCTGCTCCTCCATTTCCTTTAAAATCTGGCGTTTCACGGAATTGGCATCCACAAAACCCCATGTGAGCTTTCTGCTGCCCTCTCCCAGTGAAACCATCTGCTTTTTCTTCACCTTGTTGGACAGACGGACTCTGAAGGCCCCTGAGATATTTTCCATATCATCCGCATCAGCCGGCACTTCATCAGCTGCCGCTTCCAGGCGGTTGTCGATCTCTTCCCAGCGGCCGTCCTTCATGTAATGGACCGGTGTGCCGTAAATGGCCGCTGTAAAACGGTGGTCCGCATGTTCAAACACCTTCATGCAGGCCGTTCTCTTTGAAATAACTTCTTTCATCTCTGTGGTATTCATTAATTCTTTACTCATTGTTCTTTCTCCTTTTTCTTTTGTTCTGTCATATATAAAGTTTCGTGCAAAAATCCGGATATTTGCCATGTCATCATCACGGCAGCCCCATCCCGGAATTCCAACTGTATTCTCGAATTTTCAGAAACAGGTTTTCCGCATTGAGTTCTGCTTTTCTCAGACATTCTTTCTTGCATGCATTCTTACATTTGAAGAATATCTTATCTAATTTTCTTAGTTTCCGTGATGTTGAGGTTATTATATTCCCATTTTCAGAGATTGTCAATAGATATTTTCTAATTTTTTCAGATTTTTATTCTCTGCATTTTCTCAAAATCCAAGAAATCAAAAAAGAGACATCCTTTGATATTTTCTCTGTATCTTATACAAAGTCATATCAAAAGATGTCTCTTATATGAAACAACAACTTTTAGCGTGTTTTATCCTTGCCAATATTTTCAATTGTCTTTTTCACTTCTTTATAAGAATCCCCCAACCGTTTCCCGCGCTCCGAAATTTGTTTATGGTCATAAGCAAACAGCACTGCCTTATTCGACATTTTCTGCTTAAAAGAAGCCATGCATCCCCCTTCGGAATTCAAATTTCCTATTACTATCTTATGCAGCAAGCTGAAATATTGTTCTTGAAACAGGATTTGTGAAACACTCAATTCTCGGGTAAACATATAAAAATTCCCCTCTTCACAGCAGGTGCTCCTAACACGTCCGGTACTTAGATGCCGTCCTTTGGCATCTTATGTACCGCTGACAGTGTTAGGCAGTGCGAACGTGCCTGCTGTGAAGAGGGGAATTTTATATGTTTTCGAAAAATCCTGAATGTTTCACAAATCCGTCTAAGGTCTGTTTTCTGCGCTCTATCCTTTTTTTTGCGGATCTCTGTGTGCCACCAGACGACAAATTGGATTGCCCTTGGCTGTAAAGCGCTCCTCATATTCAGTCATAACGTTGCCTTCCGCATATTCACTGTGATGCAGGTCAAACGTATAGTTGTCCAGCTGCCAGCCGGCCACTTCCACCTGCTCCAGTGAAAAATCAAATAACGGACGATTGTCTGTCTTGAAGATCACACGTCCCTCCGGACAGAGAATCCGATCATATCGTGCCCAGTATTCCTTGGAAGTCAAACGACGTTTAGCATGGCGATCCTTCGGCCATGGATCTGAGAAATTCAAATAAATCCTGCCTACTTCATTCTCATCAAAAACATCCGCAATCTCTTCCGCATCCATGCGAAGGAAGAAAATATTGTCGCCCTCATATGTATGGTATTTCTCCAAAGCACGCACAAGCACGCTTGAATACTTCTCAATACCAATATAATTAATATCCGGGTTCTGCTGTGCCAGCGTCATGATAAACTGACCTTTACCCATGCCGACTTCAATGTGGATCGGATGGTCATTGCCGAAAAGTTCATGCCAGCGGCCCTTCTGTGCCCGCTGCTCCTCAGGATCATGCAGAACGCATTCATCTGCTGCAATTGTCTCCCTGGAACCTCTTACATTTCTAAGTCTCATAAAAAACCTGCCTATTCGTTGGAATCTCTCTGCACGGCCAGTGCACCTGTACGTGCCATCTCAATGATGCCAAATGGCTGCATCAGCTTGATAAATCGATCGATCTTCGATGTCTTGGCTGTCAGCTCGATGACCATGGACTTCGGAGAAAGATCAGCAATATGGGCACCTGTAATATTGCAGATCTCCATAATATCTGATCTTGTCACATTCGTATACGTCACCTTCAGCATCAGAAGTTCTCTTGTTACACATTTATTCTCTGCAAAACGGCGAACCTTAATAACATCAATCTTCTTGTTCAGCTGTTTCTCGATCTGTTCCATGATACGCTCATCCCCGGTTGAGATGATGGTCATACTGGAAATATCTCTATCATCAGTCTCACCTACAGCAAGACTGTCGATGTTAAAACCTCTTCTGGCAAATAATCCGGCGGTTTTGCTCAATACACCGGCTTTATTCTCTACTAATACCGAAAATATTCCTTTCATCCGCCTATTACTCCTTTACCAAATCAAAACTGTAAACCTCGCAAACCATCATGGCTGCATGCTCACATGCAAGAAATTCATCTATTCTCTGCTCCATCTCATCGTTATGCTCAAGGTGGAAATAATCCAGTCCATAAGCATCCGCGATCTTCTCAAAGTCAGGACTGCCGTCAAGAGAAACACCGCTGTAACGATCATGATACGTATGATGCTGGTATTCACGTACCAGACCAAGATAGCCGTTTCTCATAATAACAAACTTGATCGGCAGGTTCCACTGACGCATGGTAGCCAGTTCCATCAGAGACATCTGGAAAGAACCATCACCGCAGACAGCAACGATCTGTGTATCCGGCAATGCGGCACGTACACCAATAGCTGCTGGGATGGAATAGCCCATTGTGCCAAAACCGCCTGTTGTCAGGAAACGTCCATGCTTCATGACATAATTATCTGCTGACCAGAGCTGATTCTGTCCCACATCAGCCACATAAATGGCATCGTCATTCATCTTGCTGCTCAATGTCTGGACAAAACGACATGGATTGACAAAATCCGGATTGAAATGACGTCTATCCACATAAGCTGCCTTCTTCTCTGCCAGCTCTTCATTCCACGCTGTGTAATCTCCCGGAATCTCATACTGCAGAAGATTCTCAAAAATTACATGGACATCTCCGACCAGAGGTACTGTCGTACCGAGATTCTTGCCGATCTCAGCCGGATCCACGTCAATATGAACGATGGTTGTATTTCTTCTCTCAAGCTTGTAAGGTTTGACAACCGCACGGTCTGCCACTCTTGCACCGACAAGCACAAGCACATCACACTCATGGACAGCATAGTTGGCATGTGGCTTGCCGTTTGTACCCAACATACCCATATATAAATCATCATCATTCGGCATAACACCGATACCCATCATCGTTGATACGACCGGAATATGGAATTTATTGGCGAATTCACGGACAACCTGTTCGCCATTGCCGAGAATCGTACCGCCGCCCACGCAGATCAGCGGTTTATGTGCATGTGCCAGTACGTCCACAACCTTGCGAATCTGAAGATTATTGCCTTTCACTGTCGGTTTATAGCCACGAATGCTGACTTCATTCACCGGCACATAATCAATCTGTTTCTGCTGAACATCCAGCGGCACATCAATCAGCACCGGACCGCGGCGTCCCGTAGATGCAATGTGGAAAGCTTCCTTGAAAATACGTGGAATCTCTCTGGCATCTCTGACAAGATAACTGTATTTAACAAAGGGTTCTGCAGAACCAGTAATATCTGCTTCCTGAAATACATCCTTGCCCAGCAGTTCACTTGAAACCTGTCCTGTGATCGCGATCAGCGGAATACTGTCAGCATAAGCTGTTGCCAGTGCTGTGATCAGATTCGTTGCCCCCGGTCCCGAAGTTGCCACACAGACCGCCGGCTTCCTCGTCACCCGGGCATAACCGCTGGCCATATGACCGCCATTCTGTTCCTGTCTAACTAAAATATTCCTGATACCTGAATCATATAAACTGTCATAAAAAGGACAGATTGCAACACCCGGGTAGCCGAACACAGCCTTGATGCCCTCGGCTTCCAGACATTTAACCATTACCTGTGCCCCAGTTAACATAAATACTACCTCCATACACTCTATTTTCTCAGCAGCTGAAGCTTATGTTCACAGCTTCGCTTTCTTTATATCCCTTATCTGTCAGCCTGCAGGTTGGCCTCTGCACTGTACGCTCCGGGATACACGTCTCATGTTGAATGTAATACATTTTATCACATTCCAGCAAGAGTGTAAATAAATGCAGCCCCGTTAAATATTTATCTCATTCATAGATTTTTTTATCGTTTTATTCGAATCTCGCACCTATTTTACAACCATTTTTCTCTGCATATCCATATATTCCAGAAGGCTCCTTGAAATTTCCTGTCCATTATCACCGTAGATTGTTGCCTCAACAACGCGGATACGCTTGCCGTTTTTCACAACACGGCTTTCACATGTCAGCTTCTTCACACCCATTGTCGGTCTGAGAAAATACATATTGCCTGAAAGTGTCGGACCCTCAAAACCACATGAGGCTGCAGCAAAACCGGCAACTGTATCCGCCAGTGTGTACAGGCATCCGCCATGCACCGTTCCCAGCGGGTTCAAATGACGATCATCCACTTCAAGTTCTGCCTTGCAATAGCCCTCATCAGCTTCTATGATTTTAATACCGATAAGTTCAATAAATTTGTCACTTCGCTTAATTTCTCCTATCAACTTTTCCTGCATCTCTTTACTTAACATTCTCTGATCATCCTTTCCTTATCGCTGTTTCTGTACCGTTTTATATCCAATGATGTCTATCCTATCCAAACAATTTTCATCATTTCGTCCGCAAATTTCTCGTATGCAATCAAGTTTAACACATGTCGAATGCATATTCAATAATCACCTTTTTTTCTTGATCTGACGCCTTATGGCAAAAGATAGAATTTGACTTTTAAGCTGAAATCCTATACTATTATTTCGGGTAATACTATTTCCAGGAGATATTTATAATATGAAAAAATTAATCAGCCTCTTTACAGTGCTTCTTTTTATTTTATCCGGCTGTCTGTGGTTCTCCACGGACACCTATGCAGACGAAACAAAATCCTCTGATTCAGAAACAGCAGCATCAGAAACTGTTCCTGAAACACAGGCCAGCCCCGTGATTCTGCCGACAGATAAAGTGTCAACCGACGACATTATCCTTTATTCCAGCGCCGCCTGCGTCATAGATGTTGATTCCGGTGAAATTCTTTATTATAAAAATATGGACGACCGGCATTATCCGGCCAGTATCACCAAGGTACTGACCGGGCTTCTGCTTATTGAGAATGCCAATCTTGATGACACGATCACCTTCTCCCAGGATTGCTGGAATGGTCTGAATTATTATAATGATATGAATATCGGCATATTGGATGGTGAACAGCTGACAGTCAATGACGCCCTGCATGCTATTCTTATGTCATCTGCCAATGAAGTCTGCAATGGTGCCGCCAAGTTTGTCAGCGGCTCCGTCAGTGCTTTCTGCGACCTAATGAATGAGCGTGCGAAAACACTTGGCTGTACGAATACACATTTTGTCAATCCCAACGGTCTTCATGACCCGGATCATTATACAAGTGCCCATGATATGGCACTTATTTCCAGAGAAGCAATTCAGAATCCGACATTTCGTGAAATTACCGGCTGTACAGAATACACGGTAGCTTCCACCAACCTGCGTCCTGAGGGATTCCCCCTCAGTCACAAACATCAGATGCTGATGTATACCAAATATCATTATGATGCCTGCATCGGAGGGAAGACAGGCTATACATCCGAAGCTAAGAACACCCTTGTTACCTATGCTGAAAAGGACGGTCACACCCTTGCCTGTGTTGTGATGGAGAATTCCGACGGTCACATTTATCCGGATACCATTAATGCCATGGACTACTGCTTCGATCATTATGATCAGTTAATGGCCCAAATGGCAGACACTGCTGCAAATACCGAAACAGAAACTTCGGCCTTTGCTCATTCCGGTGAAACAGAAGATCTCCCTGCCTTTGCTCCGCTGACAGAGACAGAAACTGAGACAAAAGCAGCGGTTCCTGATGCACGCACCTCGCTTTCTCCTAAAGTACTTGCCTCCCATCTGAAGAGCAAACTCATGACTTTTGCCATGCACCATATGATACTGTTTATATTATGCATGCTTGTTGCTTTCGCTTTATTTACCCTGATCCTGATCTGGCTGTATCATGTTTTAAAACGCAGCTATCACCGCCATAAATATAAGCGTCTCCGCAATGAACGCATCAAAAAAAATGTTAAAAATAAATAATATCATTGTCGAATATAACTGAAGTTTGATAAATCACTTGATTTAAAATGCATCCGTGTTATAATGGGATTAATATAATGTAGTGAATAGTCTACCTCTTCACTACGAGGATACGTTTTATACGAGGTGAATATATGAACTGGGTCGCTCCGATTAAAGATGACGAAACACTCCAAAAATTTAGAGACACATTAAGATCTGTTGATGACAAATATTATATTTTATTTGAGATCGGAATCGGAACAGGATTACAGCTGCAGGACATTCTACAATTTAAGGTGAAAGACGTACGCGGCAAGGATATGTTGATTGCTGTGATCGGAACACGGCAGATTGAACAGGCTTTCCCATTAAAGCCGGAACTTCAGGCTGTAATTACTGACTTTATTGACGGCAGAGATGATGATGAATATCTGATTACCGGATATGCCAGCACGAACAGGCCTCTGTCTCGCGAACAGGCTTACCGCATCTTTAAACAAACAGGAAACAAGATTGGATTAAAGTCCATTGGTACGCAGACCATGCGAAAGACTTTCGCGTGGCGTTATTACAAGGAAACCGGTGATATTCAGTATATCCAGAATTTGCTAAATCACGCATCCCCGAATATCACTTTCCGTTATATCGGTGAGAAACCGAACATTAAGGTCATCTATGATAAGATTACAGATGATGGGAATCAGAAAGCCATGGAATACCTTCTGAAAGATAAGAAGGGTGTGCGGGATATTGATGCCATTATTCTTGAGCTTAAACAGATCCGACGCAAGTTATCCGGCAAACGTCAGCCGCTGCCTTATTATGGCCGTGTAGATACTTTGCTGGAACAAATGCACGATACACTGCGGGATTTCAATCAATCCCATTAGTACAAAAGGCTGTCAATGCCACTGAAGCTGCTTCAGTGACATTGACAGCCTTTTTGCCTGCGCTCACGACGCTTTTTCAAAACATCTGCTTTCATTTGGCGCAATTGCTGCGCACCCTCTTCATCGATCAGCCGCAATGTCTTGACAATATAGATATGCTGCTCATCATCTTTCTTAATTCTCAGTTTGCCGCGTATATAACCATGTTCCGGGCAATCGGCCAGACAATAGTACGCTTTCGTTCTTGCCGAAAACCAATGCATTTTCTTCCTTGCTGCACGTCCGCACTTATAACATTTTGTTGAACGCACTTCCCTGTCCGCCAATGCTTCTTCTCTCGTATCAAAAACTCTGGAAATATACTTGTAATAGGAATCATATCGAAGATGGATCTCATCCCCTTTACTCTGCGGATTCTGATAATAATCAATCGAGTAGAGCTTCTTCGCTTCTTCCTGATCAATCCTGCGGAAAACATCTGCCGTATAAGCCGCATCATTGACCGCCCGATGAAAACCGGCCTCTTTCGGCAGCTGAAAATAATCAACTGCCGATTCAAGAGATACTGCCGATGCATCATGCGCACAAAGTAATCGAAAAAACTTCTGCACGTTGTAATATTTGACCGGCCCCTTCAAAAGATCCAACAGGCCATAGTATTTCATGTTGCGCTGCAATTCCACCAGGTCCATATTGCCCCATGTGCAGAAAATATAATCCTTGCCGCACCACAGCATAAAATCTACCAGTACATAAGAAAACGGATCGCTGGCACACAGCTCCTCCTGGGTAATCCCTGTCAGATCCCGTGTAATATAATGCAGTTTCTTGTATACTTTCGGACGAATGGTCCGGCTGAAACGGTCGATCTCCTTCAAGTTCTCATCCAACTTCACTGCACCAATCTCAATGATCTCAAAGGGTATCTTCCGATTCTCAGATCCCTTGCCATAACAAGCCTGATTCCATTCAAAATCCACAACTACATAATTCATGCCGTCCACTCCATCCAGACTATTCGTTCAGATTAACAACCTCTCCATCAACAACCTGCTGCATCAGCTCTTTCGCTTTGTCAACAGTTGTCTGATCCGGTATCATAACATAGGCATTAGCACTCATGGAATACGGCTGTCTTGTATCACCGCTGCCGTTTACACTGTAACTGACAATATTCCAGCTTCCGCTGTCTGTCAGCTGCTGACGTACCAGTTCGGCCAGACGGTCATAGGAGAAGTTTGTCTCAAAGCAGCCATCGATACCGGCCAGTACATCTGTGTAATGACTCAGGATATCAGGCGATAATGCTTTCTGCATAACCGCACTGATAACTTCCATCTGATGACGTCCTCTTGCACGGTCACCATCTGAGAAAGCGTATCTCTCACGTGCATATGCCAGTGCTGCTTCACCACCCAGATGATTAATGCCCTTTGTATAAGAGTATCGGCTGTCTGTATATGCGGTAAACGCTTCCTCTGAATTAACATCCACACCGCCAAGTGCATCAATAATCTTGATAAATCCGGCAAAGTTCACACGGAAATAATCGTCCAGAGAAATATCATAGAGCATACCCAGTGTATCCATAGAAACATCAATACCGTAAATACCGGCATGAGTCAGCTTATCCGGTACACCATTGGAAATAGACAGGGGTACAAAATAATCACGCGGTGTAGACACAAGCAGCATCTGCTTGGTATCTGTATTGATCGTTGCAATGATATTGACATCGCTTCGCGTATTAATGATCTCACTGCCTCTGGTATCAATACCGCTGATATACAGACGGATAATATTATCCGGATCTGTCTGTTTCGCTGTATCATCTGAAGAAGCGGTGTCATCTGTCTTGATCTCCACATCAACACTCAGAAGATCCAGTTCTCTGATCTTATCCTCGATATCTGCATAACCTTCCATGTCCTCAAGTACAGGCAGGTAAGCATGATTCAGAATGATCGCATCACAACTGCCGTCCAGCAGGCTGTCCACAAGCTTTGTTACACCATTTTCTTCCTGTGTCTTTACAGACTGACCGGTACGCTCTTCTATCTGCTTGACAGCAGCCTGTGTGTTCTCTGTATCCAGATTGCTTAAAGTACCAAAAGTATAACTCTTTGCATCCTCAATAGACTGGGCTGAATCATCCTTCAATACATAAACACCGATCTGAGAAGTCTGCGTATTCACACCTGATATCTTATTCAACGTATTATAGGTGCTCATCACATAAAGATTGCCCAAAAGCAGAATTGCAAGAAGCAGAACGCCCAGAATTGCACCGATAATAAATCGGACTTTCTTCCTGAAATTCCCTGTCAGCATTGCCACCAGCAATACACAGGTCATAAATACAATGCCTACTGCAAAAAGCAGATAGACCGGCAAAAGTTTTGTAATCGCCAAAAGTCCTACAAATTCAGCGACAAGCAACAGCAATATAATAGTAATGATCAATCCCGGAACTCGGGCTTTTTTTCTTCGCCTTTTGCTGCTCATAACATTTCCTCCATATAAATAGCTTCATGTTGTCAAATTTCTTTTGTAATTCATTGTTTAGATAATTACAATTAATCTCTATCTTAGCACACTGGCTGATGATTCGCAAGTGATGTGCCGCTGTGATATAAATTTTCGTAAACACCTTTTTTCGCCAGAAGTTCCTCATGAGTCCCCTGCTCCACAATATCACCATGGTCAACCACAAGAATCAGATCCGCATTTCTGACAGTTGACAGACGATGGGCGATCACAAAGGATGTTCTGCCGTCCATGACTTTATGCATGGCATCCTGCAGCATTTTCTCCAGACGGGTATCCACAGACGAAGTTGCTTCATCCAGAATGATGATCCGTGGATCTTTCAGAATCGCCCTTGCAATCGTCAAAAGCTGCTTCTCTCCCTGTGAAATATTACTGCTTTCCTCATTGATCTCAAAGTTGTAACCGCCGGTCAGTGTTTTGATAAAATGATGCACATTGGCCATTTTGGCAGCGGAAATAACTTCATCCTTTCTGGCTGTCAGCCTTCCGTAATGAATATTATCATAAATACTGCCCTTAAACAGCCATGTATCCTGCAGTACCAACGAAAAAAGCTGTCTCAGTTCTTCCCTGTTCATATCCCGGATATCAATACCGTCAATTTTGATAGCTCCGCCCTTTACATCATAAAAACGCAGCAGCAAATTCATCAATGTTGTTTTGCCTGCCCCGGTCGGTCCTACAATCGCTACCATCTTTCCCGGCTTCGCCTGAAAATTCACATCCCGCATTAATGTTTCATCATCATACCCAAAAACAACATGATCAAAAGTGACTTCACCCCGGACTTTGTCCGGTCGGATCTCGACTTTGCCATTCTGTACTTCCTCTTCCTCATCCATCAGATTAAAAATTCTTCCCATGGCCGCAAAGGCAGACTGTACCTGTGAAGACAATTGGGAAATCTGTGACAACGGGTCATTGATCTGCCAGATATAACGGACAAAGGCCTGAAGATTGCCAAGCAAAAGCGTTCCATTCATGACAAACAAACAGCCCATTACAGCCACAGAACCGATAATCAGATACGTGATCAGAGAAATACACGGCGAGATCAGAGAGGATGCAAATTGTGCCCTAAAAGAAGCCTTCCGCATCCTGTCATTCACATCGTGAAATTTGTCCAGAGCCATTTTCTGCCTGTTATATAAAATGATTTCATTAAAACCGCCGTACATCTCCGTGATCGTACCATTCAGCTCCCCCAGTGTTTCCTGCTGTGTATCAAACAATTTCTGTGATCTCGTTACAAAAAACCGGGTCACAATCAGTGACAGCGGAATGATCAAAATCGCTATACAGGCCAAAATGGTGTGAATGTAAAACATCATCCCTATAACAAAAATGAAGGTCAGAATCGCTGCCAGAACTCTCTGCAGGGTTTCCTGCAGCGCATTGCTCAGCGTATCCACATCATTGGTCACGCAACTGAGTACATCCCCAAAAGCATGATCATCAAAATAACGCACCGGCAGCCGCTGAATCTTTTTCTGCAAAGCATTGCGAATATCACACATGGCCTGCTGCAGCACCCGCGTCAGAAAAACAGCCGTAATCAGCTGAGAAACTGTTTTGATGATATAAATAATCACCAGCGTCCCCATGATTCCGAAAATCACATCAAAATGGACATGTGCACCTTCCACGCCCTTCAGTATCGCTTCCCCGTCACTAAAGAGCTGTGTTGTCATCTCTCCCTCCACCACCGGCATCACCGCAAATGTTATATTGGCCACGACAACCATCAGCAGACCAAGGATCAGGCCGCCTTTATACGGACGCAAAAAATTCATCAGATATTTGAGGCAGTAACCCACCTGGGCAAGTCCCTTCCTGTCGTTTTTATTTTCAGTTCGATCAACAGACATTCTGCAGTTCCTCCTCACTCAGCTGAGATGCTGCAATTTCATAGTAAAGCGGGCATGTTTTTAATAATTCCTCATGGCGGCCCGATGCTGCCAGACGCCCCTCATCCAGAACAAGGATCTGATCCGCATCCATAATTGTCGAAACACGTTGGGCAACAATGATAACAATCGCATTCTTCACTTCCGGTTTTAATGCCTGACGCAGTACAGCATCTGTTTTCATATCCAGTGCTGAAAATGAATCGTCGTAAATATAAATATCCGGTTTTCTGACCAGCGCCCTTGCAATAGACAGGCGCTGCTTCTGTCCGCCGGACAAATTGCCTGCTCCCTCTACAATCCGTTCTTTAAAACCCTTTGGCTTATCCATAATAAAATCCGCTGCCTGCGCAATATCAGCAGCATGCCGTATTTCCTCATCCGTTGCTTCAGAGCAACCGAAACGAATATTTTCCTCAATGGTGCCACTGAACAAATTCGCCTTCTGTGCAACAAATCCGATATGTTCACGCAGCTTATGACTGTTGATCTGTCTGACATCCACGCCATTGACCAGAACACGTCCGCCGGTCACGTCATAAAATCTCGGGATCAGCTGGATCAATGTGCTCTTTCCGGAACCGGTACTTCCGATAATAGCCGTTGTCTGTCCGGCCCTGGCAGAAAAAGAAATATCTTTCAGAACCGCTTCTTCCCCATCCGGATAACAGAAATCAACATGTTCAAATATAACTTCTTTTATAGGTTCTCTATCGTCATGTACACGCTGCGTGCTGACAGTCTCATCTGTGATATCCGGCGTCATATTCATCACTGCCTCTATACGTTTGGCCGAAATATTCGCACGGGGATACATCATGAACACAAGGCAGAACAGCATCACTGAGAACATGGCATGAAACAGGTATTCCATAAACGCCATCAGCTGCCCCACCTGCAGCGCACTCTGATCGATCATCTGACTGGCAACAAAATAAATCGCCAATGCTGCAATATTCATCAGAAGAAAAAACAGCGGTTCCGTAGAACTCATCAATGTGAACAGCTTTTTGGACTGATTTGTAAACGCCTGATTCTGTTCCCCGAAACGTTCTGTCTCACGGACATCATTATTAAAAGAACGGATCACCCGGATTCCTGTCAGATTCTCTCTGAAAATACGATTCAGGCCATCTAATGCCGTCTGCTGACGTTCACTGACCGGACCGGATATTTTAGCAACAAGTATGACACCCAGAATAATAAAAGGCACTGTCGCCGCAATGATCAGCGATAATTTCACCGATGACATGATGATCAGTGTAAAACTGACCGCGATCATGACCGGTGTCAGCATTGCCGTTCTCAGAATGATATTCATAAAATTCATAATCTGAAGTGCATCATTACTCGTCCTTGTGATCAGTGAAGAAACACCCAGCTGATTCATTTCCCGATGAGAAAAACTCTGAACCTTTTCAAAAAGATCATTTCTGATATCGCAGGTGACCGCTGTAGAAATCCTGGCACCGCAATAGCCGAGGACAACCGTTCCGAGAATGCCCACAACCGAAATCAGAGCGATCAGCCCACCCATTTTCAGCAGATATTCCCGATCCCCACTGGCTACACCGCCGTCAACCATTCTGGAGATAATCGTCGGAATACCCAGTTCTGTCAATGCAAACCCAAAAACAGAAATAAAGTTTAAAAAAACAAGCCCTTTATAGCGCTTGAGATAAGATAACATTAATCGCATATTTCTCCCCCATCAATTCTCCGTACACTGTCTGCACCGCTTCTCTCCATCATAGCCGGTGCAGGCATACCCCCTCTACTATAAGTATGCATGGTATCATTTCTCCCGTCAACTAAAGATTTAATAAAAATATTATTTATATTTCTTAATATTTTCAATTATTAAACAGATTTATAAGAGATTGTGCATGGTATATTTTTGGATATAATGATATAATGTAGAATTATTAGAAACATGCATTATAAGGAGGCCGAATATTATGAATGAAGTCAAAACTCCAAAAAAGAATTGGTTTTACTACTATACAATCGTTCTGCTCATCCTCATTGTTCTCAATACATTCATTATGCCGCTGATTCAGCAGCACAGCGTGAAAGAGGTCGATTACGGCACTTTCATCAGCATGACTGAGAAGAAAGAGATTGGCAAAGTTGAA
Organism: Coprococcus intestinalis; assembly: GCF_023656595.1. NCBI lineage: Bacteria > Bacillati > Bacillota > Clostridia > Lachnospirales > Lachnospiraceae > Coprococcus > Coprococcus intestinalis. Next base: position 46,979 of record NZ_JAMOKJ010000016.1, read on the forward strand.
ATTGAAAGCAATCAGATTGTTTTCACGAATAAGGATGAATCCCAGATTTACAAGACCGGTCTGATGGATGATCCGAACCGTACAGAACGACTTTATGAATCCGGTGCAGAATTCTCCAGCGAGATTATTGAACAGATGTCCCCACTGGTCAGTTTCCTGCTCACATGGATTCTCCCATTGGTCATTTTCTTTGCCCTGGGCCAGTATATGTCCAAGAAGCTCATGAACAGGATGGGCGGCGGCAAAGATTCCATGATGTTTGGTATGGGCAAGAGCAACGCCAAGATTTATGTGAAATCCACCGAAGGCATCAAATTCTCCGATGTTGCCGGTGAAGATGAAGCCAAAGAGAACCTGACAGAAATTGTGGATTACCTTCACAATCCGAATAAATACAAGGAGATCGGTGCATCCATGCCAAAGGGCATTCTCCTTGTAGGCCCTCCCGGAACAGGTAAGACAATGCTTGCCAAGGCTGTTGCCGGTGAATCCAATGTGCCGTTTTTCTCCATGTCCGGTTCAGAATTTGTCGAAATGTTCGTAGGTATGGGTGCTTCCAAGGTCCGTGACCTGTTCAAACAGGCGAAGGAGAAAGCTCCATGCATCGTTTTTATTGATGAAATCGATGCCATCGGCAAGAAGCGTGACGGCCAGATCGGCGGCAATGATGAACGTGAACAGACACTGAATCAGCTGCTGACTGAGATGGATGGTTTTGAAGGCAACACAGGTGTTATTATTCTTGCAGCTACCAACAGACCCGAATCTCTGGATCCTGCCCTGACCCGTCCGGGACGTTTTGACAGACGTGTGCCTGTTGAACTGCCTGATTTGAAGGGCCGTGAAGAAATTCTGAAAGTCCATGCCAAGAAGATTCGTCTTTCTGACGATATCGATTTTAATAAGATTGCCCGTATGGCTTCCGGTGCTTCCGGTGCCGAACTGGCGAATATTGTCAACGAAGCAGCGCTTCGCGCAGTCCGTGACAATCGACGCTTTGCAACGCAGGCCGATTTGGAAGAAAGTATTGAAACCGTTATTGCCGGTTACCAGAAGAAGAATGCGATCCTCACCAACAAAGAGAAGCTTATTGTTTCCTACCACGAAATCGGACATGCGCTTGTGGCTGCAAAACAGAACAATTCTGCGCCTGTCCAGAAGATCACGATTATTCCGAGAACATCCGGTGCCCTTGGTTACACCATGCAGGTGGATGAAGGCAATCACTATCTGATGAGCAAAGAAGAAATTGAGAATAAGATCGCTACATTTACAGGTGGTCGTGCCGCTGAAGAAGTTATCTTCGGCTCCGTCACAACAGGGGCTTCCAATGATATCGAACAGGCAACCCGCCTTGCCCGTGCCATGATCACCCGCTACGGTATGAATGAGGACTTCGACATGGTTGCCCTTGAAACAGTCACCAACCAGTATCTTGGCGGTGACGCCTCTCTGGCATGTTCTGCTGAAACTCAGGCTGAAATTGACCACAAGGTCGTTGAACTGGTGAAACAGCAGCATCAGAAAGCCCTTCAGATTCTGATTGAAAATCGTGCGAAACTGGATGAATTGGCTCACTTCCTCTATGACAAAGAAACCATTACCGGCGAAGAGTTCATGAATATTCTCAACGCCTAAAAAGATGGGGCTGTCTATTTTCCGACAGCCCCATCTTTTTTATAATCTCCAGATATGGACTTTATCCCCGGCTTTCAATGGCCCTGTCCCCGCCGGCATATCGACAAGGCAGTTGGTTCCGATCCCCTGACGCATCTGAGCGTTATGCTGCCCTTTTGTGATGTGAACGGCATGTCCATCGTCATAGGCTTTTAATACCCGACGACTGCCTTTATTGCCTGGGTAATCATAAGCAATGTCAGCTTCTTTTTTCACCAAAGAGGTTTGTTGGCTTCCCGTCATCTTCTGCAATAACGGCTGCATCAACAGCTCAAATACAGCAGATGCAGAGAAGGGATTCCCTGACAGGGAAATGACTGGTTTCCCGGCATATAAAGATGCCATTGTGGGCATGCCCGGTTTTAAATCAATACCATGGAACAAAATGTCTGCACCCAGTTTCTTCATAATCTCCGGCAATAAGTCTTTGACCCCGACAGATACACCGCCCGTTGTCAATATCACATCTGCCTCTTCTGCGCATTTTTCTACTGCCGCTGTTATTTTATCCGCATCATCACCGACAAAGATCCCCTCCGTCAGATTGCAGTCAAGCTGCAGGAGTCTGCCTGTCAGATAAGCCAGATTGGCATTATAGATTTTTCCGGGAAGCAACGGCTGCCCATGCGGCATCAACTCCTCACCGGTTGTAATCACCGCCGCACGGACTTTCCTTCTCACCGGAACACTGTCTATTCCTCCGGATGCCATGGAAGCCATCATATAAGCATCGACTTTTTCCCCTTCCCAGCCAAGGCAGTCGCCCTGGTGAAAGTCCTCGCCTACGGGGCAGCAATTCATTTTTTGAGCCAATGACACATAAATTTTGACCTGTTCCTGACCATAATCCGTGTCCTCCTGTTTGACAACACAATCCGCACCTTCCGGTATCATGGCACCGGTCATAATCCGAATGGCCTCACCGGCATGTACGCTTTTGTCCGTCACTTCTCCGGCACAAACCCGGTCAATGACTTTCAGACAGACCGGATTGCTGCTGCTCGCTGTCCATATATCTTCACTTCTAACAGCATAACCATCCATAGCCGACCGTTCAAAAGGCGGCTGACTGACATGTGCATACACATCTTCTGCCAGAATTCTGTCGATACTTCTTAATAATTCGACCTTTTCCGACATGACACAATGGACGACTTCCAGTAATCGTGCCTGCGCTTCCTCCAGTGTTATTGTCTGCATCTTAATTCCTACCTTAACTTTAAATTTTGAATAGATTGCCTTTTTATTGTACCACGTTGTTGTCCATTGCACATCGTTTTTTCAGCCCCCGAATAGCCTCCTCAGGTTCGTAATCGCGTATGATCCTTCCTGTCACGAATTCTTTTCATCTCAAATAGCATCACGACTTAGATTTTCACTCCCATATTTTGTAAAACATAAGAATTTCATCCTTTTTTCCTGCAAATTTCAACGCTATTATACCATTTTTAAATAAAAAATTGGGTGGAAATGAAATTTTATCATTAAAAAAAGTCATTTTTTGTTGATTCACCCCGAAAATTCTGCTATGATTGGTAAGGTTGCGCTATTTTTAGACGTTTATCCTGAATATAAATGTGAAACATATAGATTTAGATTTCCTGAAAGTGAGAACACTAAAATGAAAAAAAAGAAGAAACTTTCTCTGGCCGGACAGATTTTTATTGCTTTGATTCTGGCCATCATTGCCGGTCTGCTGATGCAGAGCCATGCTGAGTTTGCTGAAAACTATATCAAACCATTTGGTACGATCTTTCTGAACTTGCTGAAGTTTATTGTTGTACCGATTGTCCTTTTCTCTATTATGAGCGGTATCATCTCCATGAGTGATATCAAGAAGGTCGGTTCCATTGGATTAAAAACAGTTATTTACTACTTCTGTACAACTGCTTTTGCCATCACATTCGGACTGCTTTTCGGTAACCTTTTCAAAAATGCCTTTCCTGTCGTAGCGACAACAGATCTTTCCTATGAGGTCACTGAGGCCCCTTCCCTGATGGATACAATTGTCAATATTTTTCCATCTAATTTTATTGCCCCAATGTCTGAATCCAACATGCTTCAGGTCATTGTTATGGCATTAATCTTTGGTTTTTCGATCATTCTGATCGGTTCAGAAAAAAACAGCCGACTGGTAACCGCCATCAACGACCTGAATGAAGTCTTTATGAAGAGTATGGAGCTGATTCTCAAGCTGTCACCAATCGGTGTCTTCTGTCTGCTCTGCCCGGTCATTGCTGCCAACGGTTCCAACATTATCGCCTCTCTGGCGATGGTACTCCTGACCGCTTATCTCTGCTATGTGATCCATGTGGTCGTTATATATTCCCTGGCAGTCAAGGCCATCGGCGGATTAAGCCCACTGAAGTTCTTCAAAGGCATGCTTCCGGCAATGATGTTTGCCTTCTCCAGTTCTTCTTCCGTGGGAACACTTCCGATCAACCTGGAATGTGTGGAAGGACTTGGTGCTTCCAGAGAGATTTCTTCTTTCGTTCTGCCGCTGGGTGCGACCATCAACATGGACGGTACAGCCATTTATCAGGGTGTCTGTGCGATCTTCATCGCTTCCTGTTATGGCATCACACTGACGCCGACCCAGATGCTCACCGTTGTTCTGACAGCTACACTGGCTTCCATCGGTACTGCCGGTGTTCCCGGTGCAGGTATGGTCATGCTGGCCATGGTCCTGACTTCCGTTGGTCTGCCGGTTGACGGTATTGCCCTGGTTGCAGGTGTCGACAGAATCTTTGATATGGGACGTACAGTTGTCAATATCACCGGCGATGCCAGCTGCTGTATTGTTGTATCCAATCTTGAAAAAAAACGCGAAGCCAGAAAATCTGCACGCAATGCATAATTGCATAATAATCCAAACATAAATAGGACGTGTGAAACATAAATATGTATATTTCACACGTCCCATTTTTATGTGCATTCAGGCCTTACAGCCATCTGTCCGTATTCCCGCCTGTCTGCTATTCGCCCAATTCCACCATTCTTCGGATGCATCTTCCGGCACCTTCAATCACATTCTCAGGCAGCTGGATTTCTTCTCCGCCGCGGCCTTTCAGACAGTTATAAATATCCATCAGTGTTGTGATCTTCATATTCATACATGTCAGTGGAACAGCCAACGGATAGAAGGACTTGTCCGGACAGTCAAACTGCAGATGTTCTACAATACTGTTTTCCGTTCCGATAATAAATTCTCTGCAGTCAGATTTCTTGGCATAATTCATAATACCTGTTGTGGATCCGACATAATCGGCCTGTTCAACCACTTCCTGACGGCATTCCGGATGCACCAGAAGCAGTGCATTCGGATGGGCCTTGCGCGCTTTCTCCACATCTTTGGCGCTGACCACGATATGTCTCGGACATCCGCCCTTATAAAAGGCAAATGTTTTCTCCGGCATCTGCTCTGCCACATAACGGCCCAGATTCGGATCCGGGATAAAAAGAATCTTGTCATTGTCCAGACGGCTGCAGATCTGAACCGCGGAAGAAGATGTGACGCAGACATCACATTCTGTCTTTAATTCAGAGGTTGTATTAATATAAGCCACAACCGCATAATCCGGATACTTTGCTTTTAATTCACGAAGGCCTTCCAGATCCAGCTGTTCTGCCATCGGACATCCGGCTGCAGGATTCGCCAGCCATACCTTTTTGTCCGGGCTGAGAACCTTGCAGGTCTCTGCCATAAAGCGCACACCGCACATGATCACACCCTTGCAGTCACTCTTTGATGCCTGCACGCTCAAACCATAAGAATCTCCCATATAATCAGCCACTTCCAGTATCTCCTGTCCCTGATAAGCATGCGCCAGAATACAGATATCCTGTTCCTTTTTCATGCGCATGATTTCCTGCTGAATTTCCGCAATTGTCATCTTCTTTATTCCCCTTTCTTCTGTTCCCATGGTCGAAGCGGTGCCAGAAAACCGGCCGCTTTCAGCTGTTCGCCGATCAGATCCAGACGTTCTTCGCTAGCCGCCTCCACCAGATGATAATGATAACCGGATGTGGCTGTACTCAGAACCGTAGACTGACTGTCATTTAAAGCAGCAATAAATTCTGCCACATCCTGCCTTGAACGAATATCCATCTCCGCACTGACACGGCCATAAACTCTATGGCTGATACTGATATTGCACACTCTTCCGCCGCAGTCCACAATCAGATTCAGCTCTTTGGCCGCATCACTCTGCTTATGCCGCACCTTAAATTCTCTTACACAGCGCGGTTCCTGCTCCATCACATAACCCTTGGTCGTTGAAATGATCCCCGGTGTGTAAGCCCGTATCACCGCCATATCCTGAACAATTACCTGACGACTGACACCATACCTTTCTGCCAGTTTTCTCGCTGCAACAGGCTCCTCTGCGTTTTGAAGGAGCTTCAAAATCGCATTTCTTCTCTCTGCAGTTTTCATTCTTTCAGCTCCTCTCACACTGCATGCAGATGCTTCATGGAAATATCCAGGATTGGCGCAGAATGTGTCAATGCACCGCTGGAAACAAAATCCACGCCGATTTCACAAATACGGGCAATGTTTTCCTTTGTAATATTACCTGAACACTCTGTCTGGGCTCTTCCGCCAATCAAAGCGACCGCCTGCTTCATCACTTCCGGTGTCATATTGTCCAACATGATAATATCCGCACCGGCCTCTACAGCCTCCGCTACCTGTTCCAGTGTCTCTGTCTCGATCTCAATCTTTCGGACAAACGGCGCATATGCCTTTGCCATCTGAATAGCCTTTGTAATACTGCCTGCTGCCCCAATGTGATTATCCTTCAAAAGAACGCCGTCGGACAGATTGTAACGGTGATTGCATCCGCCGCCAACACGAACCGCATATTTTTCAAAAACACGACAATTCGGTGTCGTTTTGCGTGTGTCAAGCAGTGTCACACCACTGCCTTCCAGAAGCTTTGCCACACTTCTTGTATAGGTGGCAATTCCGCTCATCCGCTGCAGATAATTCAGCGCAACTCTTTCTCCCGACAAAAGAACCCGGATATCTCCTGTCACCTTTGCCATCAGATCGCCTTCTCTGACCTCATCGCCATCATGACAGAACATCTCAATCTCTGTATCTTCATCCAGAAGCTTAAAAACTCTGGCATATACATCCATACCCGCGATCACGCCGTCTTCCTTGGCAATCAGATCTACGGTTCCCTGAACCTTCGTCGGCATCACCGCATTGGTTGACACATCTTCACTTGTAATATCTTCCTCCAAAGCCATGCGGATCAACTTGTCCGCCTGAAGCTGCATTGTAATACTATTCATTTCCACGCATCCTTTCTATTCCTTCTAATACAACCTGATGGTAATCTTCAAGCAATACCTCTTTATCCTCATATCGCTTCAGATCCGGTTCTGCCTGACACGGATCCGGGGCCTGACCAAACAGCATATCATAGGCCGCCCTTCTGGCAAACACAAGAGACTCCAGCAGCGAATTGCTGGCCAGACGATTCTTGCCGTGTACACCATTGCAGCTTGTCTCACCGCAGGCATAAAGTCCTTTCATAGACGTGCGGCTGGACAAATCGACCTTAATGCCACCCATAAAGTAATGCTGGGCCGGTACAACCGGAATCGGCTCTTTGATCGGGTCAAATCCTTCCTCTATGCAATGCTGATAAATATTCGGGAAATGCTCTCTAATAGTCTTTTCTCCCAACGGACGCATATCCTCTAGGACAAATTCCGTACCATCTTTCTCCATCTGTGCGAAAATCGCCTGGCTGACAATATCTCTCGGCTGCAGTTCATTGGTAAAACGCTGTCCGTTTTTGTCGTATAATAATGCGCCTTCCCCGCGCACCGATTCAGAGACCAGAAATCTTCTTCCCTTACTTCTGGAAAATAGTGTCGTCGGATGGATCTGTATGTAATCCAGATGTTCCACCTCAACCTGATGTTTCATGGCAATACCAAGGCCATCCCCGGCAATATGCGGATAATTGGTGGAATTCTGGTACAAACCGCCGATACCGCCGCAGGCCAGTACCACATACTGTGAACGGATCGGATAAACATGATTCTCCTCATCCATGGCTACTACACCGCCGCAGATATTATCCTTCTCAATCAGATCCACCATAGTCATATGCTCACAGATTTCAATATTCTCTTTTGTCAAGGCCTGTTTCAGCAGTGTACTTGTAATCTCCTTGCCCGTGATATCCTTATGGAACAAAATTCTCGGTCTTGAATGGGCACCCTCTCTTGTGAAATCAAGTTCTCCATCCGCTGTTCTGGCAAAATCCACCTTTCTGAAAACCAGATCCCTGATAATATCATTGGAACTGCGGATCATCAAATCTACGGCACGTTCATTATTCTCATAATGTCCGGCACGCATCGTATCTTCAAAATAGTCTTTATAATCATCTTCCCCACGGAGCATACAAATACCACCCTGTGCCAGAAAAGAATCTGACAGATCGGCTTCCTGCTTTGTCAGCATCAATATTTTCTTCCGCTCCGGCAACATCAAAGCGCAATACAATCCGGCTGCTCCGGTTCCCACGATAATGACGTCATAATATTCATTCATTTTATTTATACCTCTTTCCCGATCAGGTTTTTATTGCTTTTGTCATTATACAGCTTGACATATCAGGTGTCAAGACACCTGATATGTCAATATTAATATACAACCTAAAAGAGCACAAAAAAGGATTCAGACAGTTACTATCCGAATCCCTGTTTTGTGCTTTTTAAATCAATGATACCTTTAAACCTGCTGCAAGGCAGTTTTTTATTTATTTTCTAGTTTGCAGTGCAGCTTTTTCTAAGCCTTCAGCAAAATATCCGTCAGCTTTGCAAACTGTTCCAGTGTCAGTGCCTCACCTCGCACAGACGGTGAAAATCCCGCTTCTGCAATGGCTGCCGCAATCTGATCCTTTGTAAAATTCAGCTCAGAAGAATTGTTCAGCCCATTCTGAAGTGTCTTACGGCGCTGATTAAAGGACGCTCTGATAATCTTAAACAGCATCTTCTCATCCTTCACCTGAACCGGCGGTTCTTCGTAACGTGTCAGACGAATCACTGCAGAATCCACATTTGGACGCGGCATAAAACAGTTGCAAGGCACATTGGCCACGATATACGGCTCTGCATAATACTGCACAGCCAGAGATAATGCACCGTAATCCTTGGAACCCGGACCGGATTTCATACGGGCCGCCACTTCCTTCTGCACCATGACCGTCACATTGGCCAGCGGCACATGCTGCTCAAATAATGCCATAATAATCGGTGTTGTAATATAGTACGGCAGATTGGCTACAACCTTAATCGGTCTGCCGCCATTTTCCTCCTGCACCAGCTTCTCCAGATCAAGAGACAGCACATCCGCGTGAATCACCTTTACATTGTCATAATCTGCCAGTGTTTCCTGTAAAATAGGCAGAAGATTTCTGTCGATTTCCACTGCGACTACCTTGCCTGCTGCCTCTGCCAGATACTGTGTCATGGTTCCGATACCCGGACCGATTTCCAGCACCATATCGTCTTTTGTCACACCGGCTCCGGCAATAATCTTGTCCAGAACATGTCCGTCAATCAGGAAATTCTGTCCAAACTTCTTCTGGAAACAGAATTCATATTTCTTTATAACCTCAATCGTTCTCTGTGGATTCGATAGCTTTTCCATAAATACAAAAATACCTTTCTAAATAAACAATTTACCTTTTATACTGTTTTCTGTTACGAATTTTCATTTTCTTTTCAGAAAGCGGTCACACATTCGCCACATTTCTTCTCTATAATAAAGCCATAAAAAAACAAAAGCAAGTGCTAATAACACATTATATAGATTTTTTCTTTTTCATAACCGGATGCGGCCGCGTGCAATGACTTTTGAACAAAGCGGCCCATCCAATCCTCTCTTTTTGAATATTACAGAGCTGTCAGGAAACTGGCAGCTCTGATGTCATATTGGCAAGAAAATCTCTCAGCCAGCTTTCGACCTTCTTCTGGGTCACATTGCCGCCTGCATCTCTGGTATAAATAATCGTTTTGTCTAAACAAACCGCTGCCTCTTTGCCGAATTTGCAAAATATATTTCCCCATGGTGAAGAAATGCGAGGCATTGAAGCCTACTACTTTCTCGACAATCTCGCAATATTTCTATGGAAATTCCGGCGATTTTTTTATATTCTCTGCTGTATAAGTCTTACCATTTACAGTAATCTGATAATCATCCTGCATATCTTTTACACATCCATAACAATAATATCTTTTTTGGTCCGTTCCTAAAAAAGAACTATCCATTAATCTGACTGTAAAATGTGTTCCAGCATTGTCTTCCAATGTAAGTTTCCCCATTGTCTCGCATGTTCCTGTGAAATAGGTATCTTTTGTCCCTTTTATATAGTCTACATAAAAGAAAATATCTAAATCTTCATCTCGAATATCATTTGACAAAATTGCTTTTTGCACTCCAGCCGCACTTATCAGCTTATAACCTTTTTCACCCTTTCTTAACCACATATCCCTTCCTGCATAAAGCTCCTCATCTTGCCCTGATTCAAAAACAGCCATACAAGTATCTTGTCCTACTATGATATCCTCTATTTTGTCATTTGAAAAAGGTGCATTTATGTAATGTATTGCCTGCTCCGGCGTTTTAAACGTGATAAAAAGATTCTCTATCGGAGCTTCCGTTGAATATGGCATAAAAACAAATAATATAAACAAAAATACGACAAATATCAATGCCCGTATCTTTTTCTTCATACCATTTCTTTTAGTCTTTACCATGCATATTAACATAACAATCAATACAGAAATCCACATAATCCCTCTAACTATAAGCATCTTTCTTCCTCTTTCTTAATTCTTATTATAAAGCGATACATTCTGTATTATTGCCAGATTTGTACCACCTTATATTCTAATTTAATTTAAGCATTTTTCCTATCACCATGCAGGAACAACAGGCAAAATCATAAACACATCTCCAATTACCACTGATAAAGCTACTGCACCGATTGCTGCTCATCCGCCTACTCCTAAATCTACATATTCTGTTTGCTCAACCCCTTTTTTACAACTTTTCACAAACCGTTTCGCCATAGAATATGCACTTTTTACTTTATTAGTTAATGCCTTCATTGCATTCTTAATATTTTTAAACAGCTTTCCCCCTTAAATCTGTACGGGTTGTCCTTATCAGGACTTGCTGCCATACACCGTTCTTCTTCTCAGACAGGACACTGCCGCCATAGGTGCTCATTAAAAATGTTATTTGAAAACTGTAATATTAAATCTCTCATCTTTCGTCAATCTCCTTTCCTCTTAATTTTTCATTTGTATATTTTCAGTTTATTTTTCTTGTAGTGAAGGAATGCGGGGTATTGAAAACACCTTTTTACAAAATATGATTTTCCGCAAAAAGTTTTCTTAACACCGGGTTTTCAAATTTCTTGACACTTTCAGCCACCAATTCACTTTTTGCTTTTCCGCTCCAAACACTATCCATTATGACTCCAATATCATTATTAACATGTTTGCTGGTCAAATACACATCATAATAATGCCTTGCCTGATTAAAATCCTTTTTTGAGCGATAATACAGTGCAAGTACAAATGATTTCATTTCAAATTCCTGCTCATTTTTTACTTTCCCCAAATATGCTAAAAAATCATATTCATCATCTTCAACATAACTTATTGTTGCCAATAACCAACAAAGTCCATTATATGTCCAATATATAGCCTTATTCCACGGCCCAACTGAGAAAAAATTACATAATTTTAGATGTTTTTCTGCTTCTAACTTAAGCGTATCCATTTCAATCACGCCAAATAACTTAAGTAATTTTTCATATTTCTTTATCATATAGACATCTAATACTCCGCGAAGTAAATAAAGAATAATGAAACCAACTATAATTTCTTTCCACATTATTTGCACTGTACCTGTATTCATCTAATCGCCCCTTTATAAATTAATCAAATATTGAAATAACTGCTCCAATTGTTTCAATCGCTCCCAATACTCCTGGTGCATAAATTACAAGAGCTGCAACCGCCATAATTTCTGGAAACTTTATTGACAGCTTACTATAACCATAGCCATCTCCTACCGAATGTGTATACTTTCCATATACTCTTCCTAATGAATTCGTTCCCATTTCCAATGAAATATTTTTTAAGTGGAGTGCAAATGCATTTTCAGCACCTATCCGAATACTTTATAATATATTTTAAAGTTAAGGATGTTCTCTCGTATCTGCATAATCATAAACAATTTGTCTGCCATAATACACTGCTTGTCTTTCAAAATACTGGTTTTTTTCCCCTGATAACCATAATTCATGGTATTTTATCCACTGAAAATAGTGAGTTAATTCATGCGTTATTGAACATAAAATTGCTGCTAATGCGTCATCTTTTCCTTGGACTTTACATAAATCATTATAATCTCCCACTGCAATTTTTATATATGGTTCTACCATTAAATCATTTGGTCCAAAAAACACAGCTGAAACTAAATCTTTCGAAGATGTTTTTATATATTTTGTTTCCTTAAAATATATTGGCACACGAACAGGGAAACGATAAATACTTTTTAGCCATTGTACATATTCTTTACATGCTCTCTTTACCTCAACGTCTACATTTTTATCAAAACGCATTCTTATTCCACTTCTCTTATTTTTTGAAATATAAATACTCCAATCTGTGCAATACCATAATTTTCTCAATTTCATTTACCTCATATCAAATTTCGAACATAAACTAATATTTTCTATGTCCTTTTTTACTTGGATGATGTGGTCTAGGTTGCTGTCTCGGTTTTTTACCAGACTTTTTCTTCCAATTATTTTTCTGTTTCTTTTTTTCTTGATTTTCACGTCCTTGCTTCTTTAATTCCGGTTGTGCTGTTCCTCTCTTTGATTTTGCAAACTTATATAACTTTTTAGCTCCATATACTACAGAAACAGCTGTTATTATTCCTAATACCGTCTAACCAACTGGATTCCAAGCATTACTTCCTCCAATAACCCATCCACCTGCTAACGCCGCTTGCCAAACATCACCGGTCTCATCTAAACGACTTATTGGATTATTATCACAATAGGCATACAGATTACAATCATCAAAATCCGTTTTCACACTCAGAACATCTTCATCATCCGCACTAATAAACCTGCAGATCTCCGGCTGATAATAACGGCTCTTCAGATAGTACATCCCCGTCTCTTCATCATAGTAGTACCCCTTAAATCTGTACGGGTTGTCCTTATCAGGACTTGCTGCCATACACCGTTCTTCTTCTCTGACAGGACACTGCCGCCCGCTGTCAGGTATTCTTTTGTAGTGCCGTTCACCTTCTTGGATGTCCGGATGCCTGATGCGTCATAGGTATAGACAGCCTCCAGGCCATCGCCTGTCACTTTCTCAAGCAGGCTTCCTTTTGTCCAGCTGTAGGTATATTTCCCGTCACTGAGCAGGTTGCCGTTGGCATCATAGGTGAAGTTCCTTGTCTTCCCGTCCATTGTAACCGATGTCATCTGGTCTTTCCATGTGCTGCCATAGGCAAAACGCTTAAGGACTGTCCCTGTTCCTTCCGGTCCGCCCTCTGCCCCTGCCGGGTAACTACACACTTCCGTCAGGTTGCCGCCGGCATCGTACTGATAGCCGAGATACAGCTTCTTATCCGGGTCATATTCACGGGTCAGCTGTCCCTGGGCATCATAGGTATAATCATGGCTGACTGCCGCCTTTCCGGCAATGGATACGCTCTTTCTGTTGCCAAATCCGTCATAGGCAAAGGTATAGTCAAAACCGTTATGGGTGATCTTGGTCAGACGGTCCCTGTCTTGTGATATTGTAGTCCATGTCTACATACTAAATTTGTTCTTTCCAAGGAGGTATTTCCTCAGGTTTATTATCCTCCAATTCTACATGCCATTCTTTCATTTTCTGCAAAAAATATTTTTTATTCACACTACTATAATAAATATTATCCTTACTAAAGCTTTCTCGATTATCTAAGTATATTTTTACTACTCTACGTTTTCTAAAAAACCAAACAGCCATCGCAACCAACATCGCCACTCCTGGAAACAATAAACACACTCCTGATATTTGTTCATTCCAAGCTTCAAACGGAAATGGTGATTGAAAAAATGAATCTTTTATTCTTCTCGTTGAAAATACCACACATGCCTTTACATCACACCAAAAATCTTCTGAATTCCGTAATGTTCCTTTCCCCATGTACACAATCCTATGTGTCCTCATCTCATCCCATTTATAGGCTCTTCTGACTTTTCCTTTATATAAAATTTCAATGCCATTTTCTTTTAATCGATACGAAATCTGACATGATATCATGCCAAGTACTATATCTTCGATGACTATCCACATTGGAACAAATGACAAAAAACTCATAATCATCAGCTCCCAGACACTCAATTGCTTCATTTTAATCGCATTAATCGCACTTATAAATCCATTCGGCATAAATACAAGAACAATTATTATTATAATGGCACCTAATAAAATACACATTTTCTGCATTTTTTCTGTTTTAGGCATTTTTTTTGATTTTATTTCCATTTATTTATCCTCCTTATTAAGCAGAGTTTAAAATTAAAGGTGCTCTTTAAGAGGTTGCCGTTCTTTGCCTCATAATCATGGCTGACTGCCGCCTTTCCGGCAATGGATACGCTCTTTCTGTTGCCAAATCCGCAAAAAATATGTTTTCACTTTATCTTTGTCGTGGTGAAAAGATGCCCCGCAGGAATTACGGGGCATCGAAAATCAAATAATTAAAACTTAACCTTTGGCATCATTACACTATCCGGTATCCAACTTTTCACTAAAGCATAATTTTCTTCTGTGCACATTACAGTCATATTCCCGGAAAATATAAAATCATGTATGCTTTTTTTCCTTTTACAAAAGGTCATAATAAACACATGTGCCCCGTGTTGTCCCCATTGCGTATTTTCTATTTTTATTTCTTCATACTCTTCCCAAGAAAAAGTCTCCGTCCATTCTTTAAAATTGTAAAATGTAATCTCGACGCCGTTCTGATTTACTATACCTGGTGTACACTCTCTAATCAATGCCCATAATAAGAATAAGTAAATTCCCCATATTATAATATTGCCAAGTACAAAAAAACTTATAGTTGTTTTCAATACGCCTATAATTTCCAATGTTATAATTGGAATAAGTAACAGCACTGCACTTCCTACAAAATCCATTCTACTTTTACAATTCCTTATACTATGAATATTATCTTTTTCCATTACACAACCTCATTGAAAATAAACAACAATTAAAACTTAACCTTTGGCATTCTCACACTCTCCGGTAGCCAGCTTTTCACCAGTGCATACGTCTCTTCTGTGCATTCCGCAGACACATTCCCAGAAAATATAAAATCATAAATATTTCTTTTTTTCTTAACAAAAGTCATTGTAAAAATCACTTGGCTATGCTGACTCCATTGAGTATTTTCTATTTTTATTTCATCATATTCTTCCCATGGATACATTTTGGTCCAAACTTTAAAATTATTAAATGTAATTGCAATCCCCTTTTCATTCATTACATATGACCTGGAAATTCCTATAAAAAAGCACAGTAAAATTAAATATATCGCACCAATACCTATAATAGTTTCACAGATTCCTGTTCCTTCTCTACATAACAAAAAACCAAATAAAACTAAAACTATTAAAAAAAATGTAGAAACTCCCCAAAATCCTCTATTGGCATCCTTTTCAGGTAAACCGCCTCTTATCTCTTTCATGACTTTCTCCCCCCTGGCATAACCAAATCTTTTCGAGGCAGCAGCCAATTCTGCTATCTCTTAATTATACCATCTCCTTTTGCACTTTGAAAAGATATGCCAGTACATTAAGTCGCATATTTCCATTCCACACCGACTAACCATCTTTCCGAATATCCACTCTTTGAAGATGATGATACAGATATTCTGGATGTATTATTTTTTCTGTTGCTGTTTGCTTTTGCAATGGACATATCATATATTCCTCCTACGGCTGCTCCTAAAATAGTGTTTCCATTAGACTCCAGTACTGGAACCGTCGGTGCAAAAGTCAATCCCGTCACAGCCGCCTTTACCATATCATTTAATGCCGCATCTACCCTGTCCCGAGCTGACCCAGCTGCCGCCAACCCCGCTGCAATTCCTGCAACAGCTATATTTCCTAACCACTGATATTCGAAAATTTTTTTAGGGGTCAGAATACCCGTCATTCCAGATATTGCTCCTGATAAAGCCCCTGATGCCAAACCAGTAAGGCCTGCAACCAGCGCTTCCTTCTTTGTCACTTTTCTTCCCTCTATCTCAGCAACTGCACCTGCTGTCATAAGTCCTGCCACACAGCCAATAACTCCGCCAAATATCGCTCCTGCCCAGAAATTACCGCTTTCATCCACTCTTCCGACCGGATTGCCGTCACAGTAGTTATACAGGTTCTTGTCATTCATTGTCGTTTTGCTCATGCCCAGCACTGACAAACTGTCCGCACTCATCATTCTGCCTAATTCCGGATTGTAATAACGGCTTTCCAGATAATACAGTCCTGTTTCTGTGTCATAATAGTAACCGCGGTATCTGAACGGATTATCCACACCAAGTGTTGACGCCATGGAACCGCCTGTCTTCAGAAGATTGCCCCATGTATCATAGCTGTAGTCCACACCCCACTGCCCGGCTGCAGTTTTGTCTCCCTGTCATCCTTATCAAATGTATACACGGTTGTCTGCTTATTCCTATCACACACCGTTGTCACACTCTCTACATTGCCATTCGCATCATAATGATACAGCCGTTCTTCGCCGGTATTCGAAACCGCTTTTCCCATACGGCCAAGCAAATCAAAAAAGAGACATCCTTTGATATTTTCTCTGTATCTTATACAAAGTCATATCAAAAGATGTCTCTAATCTAAAAATCAATGTAACTGTTCAGAGCCAGCCTCCAAAATGCTACGCATTTCGTCGGTGTGGCGTATCCGCCAAATAAAATTTCAAAAACAGTTTTAAAAATGCAAGCATTTTATACCTGTTTTTTAAAATTTTGCTTGGCTCTGAACAGTTACAAATCAATATTCTTTTTATTCTGCCATTCTATACAATTTCATGGCATTCTCCCAGGTGATATCTTCAACATCTGCTGTCGTAATACCCTTGATCTCCGCAATGGCCATCACCACATACGGCAGATTCAGTGAAGAATTCCGCTTGCCGCGGTTCGGCACAGGTGTCAGATAGGGAGAATCCGTCTCCAGCACGATTCTGTCCATAGGCGCATAGTCAACCACTTCCTTCAGCACTCTGGCATTCTTGTATGTCAGAACACCGCCGATGCCCAGATACATGCCCATATTCAGATATTCTCTGGCCATTTCCACTGTATAAGAAAAACAGTGTACTACGCCGCCGATTTCTGCCAGATGTTCTTCCTTCGCAATATCCAATGTATCCTTCGCCGCATCCCTTGAATGGATAGAAACCGGCAATACCTTTTCCCTGGCAAGATTCAGCTGACGCCTGAACCAGTATCGCTGATTGGCTCTGACCTCCGGGTCTTTTTCCCAATAGTAATCCAGCCCGATCTCACCTACAGCCACCACTTTCTCATGGGCCGTCTGCTCACTGAGCCACTGAAATGTATGCTCATTTAACTGGGCGGCATCACTTGGATGCACACCTGCTGCCGCATAAATAAACGGATATTTTTCCGCAAGGGCAATACTTGAAGCCGTAGAAGCCAGATCGGCACCGATATTCACAATCCTGCCGATTCCCGCTTCCTGCATACTCTCAAGCAGGCTTTCCCTGTCTTCATCAAACATTTTATCGTCATAATGAGCATGTGTCTCAAAAATCATGCGCTATCCCTCCATTCGTCAATTTCTGCTTAATCTTCAATAAGTCCCCGCACATCAGGCGCTGCTCATTCTTCGGCAAACCCAATTTCTTCAATCTCTACTCGATCTTCGGCAGATCCCACCGATACGTGGCCGCCAGAATACGGATGATCACCACCACAACTGCCCCCAGAATCATACTGGCAGACTTGTGGTAAGGCATCAGCCATATGCAGACGCCGGCCCCTGCCAATGATGCGCAGGCATAAATCTGCTTTACCAGAATAAATGGTATCTGCTGCGCCATCATATCACGAATCATACCGCCGCCAACGCCGGTGATAACACCCACGAACAACAGCAGAAATCTATGATGGACATAGCCGATCTCATAAGCTGTTTCCACACCAATGACCGTGAAGGCTCCCAGACCGATGGCATCCAGAAGAATCATTATTTTCTCATAATAAAACAATGCCTTGCTGTCAAGCATTTGTTTTTTGATATAAAAAACAACAAAAAGTATCACCGCTGTCAGAACCGAATACTCTACATAAATCGGGTTTTTGAAGGTATTCGGCGGGTGAATGCCCAGCACCAGATCCCTGATAATTCCGCCCCCGACAGCGGTCATGACAGCCATCACAATAACCCCCAAAACATCCATTTTTTTGCGGATGCCAACCATAGCACCGGATGAGGCAAAAGCCACTGTTCCAATGATTTCTATGATAAATACAAGCATTTCCGTATTCACAAACGATTTCCTCTCTTTACACCCAAAACTTTCCTTCTCCTGTTCGAAACTCACCTGCAAATTCCGACGCAGAATAAAATTCTGCTGTGCAGACAACATGTCTGCACGATATATTGTCATAAAAAGCCTCAGAAACAACCTCGGTCTCTGCCGTGTCATCCCTGAGGCTCTCTTATTCACGCTTTAAACTTCGGCTGTCAAATCAACCGAGACTTACTGCCGAATCCGGTTTCCGCTTATTAGCAGATCTCAGCGCCGACAGGCATCTTCTTCTCCGGAACCATCAGAGACAGATTGCCATCTGCATCCTCTGCACAGAGAATCATACCTTCAGACTTCACACCCGCCAGAGTCGCCGGTTTCAGGTTGGTCACAACCATGACTTTCTTGCCTACCATTTCTTCCGGTGAATAATGCTTTCTGATACCGGAAACAATCTGGCGCACCTGATTGCCGATCTTCACCTGTGAGCAAAGCAGCTTCTTGGATTTCTTCACAGCTTCGCAGGCGATAATCTCGCCCACCTGGAACTGCAGCTTCTCAAAGTCATCAAATGTAATCTCTGCCTTCGGCTCGATATCAATGCCTTCTTCTGTTTCAGCTTCTTCTGCCGGTGCTGCTGCCGACTGTGCCTGTGCATTGGCTGCCTTGTCCGCTTCAACCTTCTCCATCAGCTCTTTGATGTCTACTCTTGCAAAAAGAATTTCAGGTTTTTCAACGACCTTTCCGCCTGTTTCAAGAAGTCCGAACTGGTCAAGCTTCAGATAATCTCTTTCCTGTGTGCCCAGCATATCCAAAATCTTGGCAGATGTATCCGGAAGATAAGCTGCCAGCGCAACGGCTGCCATACGGATTCCTTCCATCAGATTGTAGAGAACGGTTGCCAGTCTGTCCTGCTTTGTCTCATCCTTTGCCAGTTTCCATGGTTCTGTCTCATCGATATATTTATTGCATCTTCTAAGCAGTGTAAATACTTCAGTAATTGCGTCTGCCACTCTGAGTTTCTCCATCTTGGCATCCACTTTCTCATGCATTGCCAGTGCAACAGCTTTCAGATCATCATCAATCGGCTCATTTACACCCGGATTGGAGATCACACCGCCGAAATACTTGTTGTTCATGGAAATGGTACGGTTCACAAGATTGCCCAGAATATTCGCCAGATCTGAATTCATACGTTCAACCATCAGTTCCCATGTGATAGAACCGTCATTATCAAACGGCATCTCATGCAGAACAAAGTAACGAACTGCATCCACACCAAAATAATTCACCAGATCATCCGCATAAATCACATTGCCCTTTGACTTACTCATCTTGCCATCACCAACCAGCAACCATGGATGACCAAATACCTGCTTTGGCAGCGGCAGATCCAGTGCCATCAGCATGATCGGCCAGTAAATCGTATGGAAACGGATAATATCCTTACCGATCAGATGCAGGTCAGCCGGCCAGTACTTCTTGTAGAGTTCATCGCTGTTGCCGTCCACATCATAGCCAAGGCCTGTAATGTAGTTGCTGAGGGCATCGATCCATACATAAACAACATGTTTGTCATCAAAATCAACCGGAATACCCCATTTGAAAGAGGTTCTGGATACACACAGATCCTGAAGACCCGGCAGAAGGAAGTTGTTCATCATCTCGTTCTTACGGGATTCAGGCTGAATAAATTCAGGATGTGTATTAATATAATCAATCAGTCTGTCTGCATATTTGCTCAGTTTGAAGAAATACGCTTCTTCCTTGGCATCAATGACTTCGCGGCCGCAGTCCGGACACTTGCCGTCCACCAGCTGACTCTCTGTAAAGAAAGATTCACACGGTGTACAGTATTTGCCTTCATAGTAGCCCTTATAAATATCACCCTGATCATGCAGCTTCTTGAAAATCTTCTGAACCTGCTTCTCATGGTATTCATCTGTTGTACGGATAAACTTGTCATAGGATGTATTCATCAGATCCCAGATCTCCTTGATCTGACCGGATACATTGTCTACAAACTGCTTCGGTGTAATACCTGCTTCGCCTGCTTTGATCTCAATCTTCTGACCATGCTCATCTGTACCTGTCTGGAAACGGACATCGTATCCCTGCATTCTCTTAAAACGTGCAATACTGTCAGCCAGAACGATTTCATAAGTATTACCGATATGTGGCTTGCCTGATGTATAGGCAATCGCCGTTGTAATATAATATGGTTTCTTTGCCATTTTTCTCTCCTCCTGATATATATCACGCGCCGGGGCGCAAAAAATTCATTCTAGTACATCGTTTCGTAAATAACTATACCAATCGCGTAGGATGCGGATTCGAGTGTGCAGGTAAAAAAACGCAGGCGTAGCGGGCTACGCCGAGGCTTTTCTACCTGTACAATAGGATTCGCAGGCAAGTGAATGGTGTAGTTATTTCGAAAACGATGTACTAGTTATTAATTATAGTATAACCCAAACTCGAATACAACCCGCAAAATAACATAAAAATAGCAGGAGACCGCCATACTATTCCTATGTTATAATATTTACATCACTATTTTGCACTTGCATTTAGGAGGAATCTGTCCATGAAAAATACTTTTCACCGGCTGATCGCCGGTCTGATTGCCGCATCTGTGCTTCTGTGCGGCTGCTCATCCGCCAATATGCTCACATCCGCTGCGGCCCATGAGCTGTACGATCAACGTTACAGTGTCGGTACAGCCAGTGACGAAGTCAATGCGGATTTCGATGATTTTACACGGGAAATTTTTACTGATGCAGTCAGCACAGATGCCCTGACCCTGCATTTTGAGCTCAAGGATCCTTCAGCCTATGATATTGACCTTGATACCATTGACCTTGGACGTATTAATCTGCAGAATCCCATCGATACATTTGTCTCCGACATCAGTACCGATGCGCTCAGACAGGAGCTTCACGATTTTGACTATGAAGAACTCACAGAGAAACAACAGCAGACTTACGATATTCTCGATGAATTTCTGGAAACAGAGCAAACCTATGACAGCAAAACCCTGTTTTACTATCCGGAATATCTGAGCAGCACCTCCGGCACCCAGAGCCTGCTGCCGGTTATGATGTCTGAATATGCTTTTTACAGCCCTGCGGATGTAGATGATTATCTGCTTCTGCTTCAGGATTTTCCGGACTGCTTTAACAATATACTTGATTACGAACAGGAAAAAGCCGATGCCGGCCTCTTTATGTCTGATGAATCTGCGGATGAAGTGATTGCTTCCTGTCAGTCTTTCATCGAAGACCCCGACAACAACATGCTGATTGAAGTCTTTCCTGAAAAACTCGAATCGGTTTCCGGTCTGTCAGACAGCGACAAAGCAGATTATATCAAACGAAATGACCAGGCCGTCCATGATTATGTCATTCCTGCCTACCAGTCACTGATCAAAGGCATGGAAGCTTTAAAAGGCAGCGGTACCAATGAGAATGGCCTCTGTTATTTTGACCATGGCAAAGAATACTATGAATATCTTGTCAAAAGCCAGACAGGCTCCGACAAAACCCCCGAAGAACTGATTGAATGGCTGGATGATACGCTGCAGAATACAATAGTTCAGATGGCATTGCTTCTGTCATCCGATGACAGCCTTGCCGACAAACTGGATGAGGCCATTGATATTTCAGAGAACGACCCGAAAATTATTCTTCAAACCCTTCAGTCCTCGCTGAAAGAAGATTTTCCGGATGCAGTTTCCAGCCAATATACACTGAAATATGTTCCCGAATCATTGGAAGACAGCATGAATCCCGCCTTTTATATGATTCCGCCTGTGGATGTCACTGACAACAATGTGATTTACCTGAATAACAGCCAGATTACTGACAATCTGTCCCTTTTTACGACACTGGCCCATGAAGGCTATCCCGGACATCTCTATCAGCAATCTGCCTTCTCCGCCACAGACCCGGATCCCCTGCGCCAGGCTATGAACTTCCTTGGTTATGTGGAAGGCTGGGCCACTTATGCCGAAAATATGTCTTACACATGGACCGGTCTGGATGTCAATCTGGCCCGCTGCCTGCAGCTCAATCAGGATATCACGCTGGCACTCTACGGCCGGATCGATCTTGGCATTCACTATGAGGGCTGGACCACTGACGATGTGACGGAATTTCTGTCCAACTATGGCCTCGACGATGACGAAACCGTTCATTCCGTTTTTCGCGCCATTGTCTCCGATCCTGCCTCCTACCTTCCATACTGCATCGGTTATATGGAATTTAAAGAACTCAGAGATGATACCGAAGAAACCATGGGTGATGATTTTAATTTAAAAGAATTTCATCAATGTATCCTAAACATCGGACCATGTTCCTTTGATGTTTTAGAGAAATATATACAAAAATATTATATTGGAGCTTGATTATCCTGTTCAACTTGACATTCACTCTTTAATCAACTAAACTATTGATTAGTGGTATACGCTGTACAAGCATGTACAAGCGTTCGACTTGAATTATTATTTCAGGAGGAGTATAGATATGTCAACAAAAGCTTATTATCCACTCAACGAAATCGGTGCCGGAAAAGTTGGTTTTTCCAAGACACGTTCTATCATCGAAGCTGCCTTCTACGGCAATAATGTTGTCAAAGTCAACACATTGAAAGAAGCTTATAATCTGGCCAAGAATTCACCTGGTACGATCGTAACAGATATGCCTGTTTACAGAGGTGAAGAATTCGGTCTTGACAGTGATGCAAGAGTACTTCTGTTCAATGACGGTGCCATCACAGGCCGTTACGCAACAGCCCGACGTATCGCAGGCGAACCCGGCGTTGACTGTGACGCACTGGACAAAGTTGTTATGGATGCCGTTTACACGGCAAGGTTCAAGAAATTGTATCATGCAACCGTTTACGCAGGCCTTGACCCTGAATTCATGGTGAAGTGCCACCTGCTGATTCCTGAAGGTGAAGAGAACATTCTTTACAACTGGATGCTGAACTTCCAGTATATGTCCGATGACTATGTTAAGATGTACAAAGCTTCCAAACCTGTCGGCGACGGCAAAGAAGCAGATATCTATATTTTTTCAGATCCACAGTGGATTCCGAACGAAGCACCTGGTGTCAGCCTTGACTGCTTAAGCGATCCTGCCAAGAAGACACTCTGCTATTTCAATACAGAGACAAACTGTGCATGCATCCTTGGTATGAGATACTTTGGTGAGCACAAGAAGGGCACACTGACAATGGTATGGGCCATCGCCAACCGCAACGGCTATGCTTCCTGCCACGGCGGCCAGAAGGAATACCTTCTTCCTGACGGCTCCAAGTACGTTGCTTCCGTTTACGGCCTGTCAGGCTCCGGCAAGTCCACTCTGACACATGCCAAACACGGCGGCAAGTATGAGATCAAAGTCCTCCATGATGATGCTTTCATTATCAATACAGATACATGCTCATCCATTGCCATTGAACCGACATATTTCGACAAGACTGCGGACTATCCGACAGGCTGCGCTGACAACAAATTCCTTCTGACAGCTCAGAACTGCTCCGCTACAATGGATGAGGACGGCAAGATCCAGCTTGTCACAGAAGATATCCGTAACGGCAATGGCCGTGCCATCAAGTCCAAGCTCTGGTCTCCGAACCGTGTGGACAAGATTAACGCCCCTGTTAATGCGATCTTCTGGATTATGAAAGACCCTACAATTCCACCGGTTGTTAAACTGAAAGGAGCTTCCCTTGCTTCCGTTATGGGTGCCACACTGGCAACAAAACGTTCTTCTGCAGAGAGACTTGCGCCTGGCGTTGACCCAAACAAACTGGTTGTTGTTCCTTATGCCAACCCATTCAGAACATATCCTCTGGCTAATGACTATGAGAAGTTCAAGAAACTGGTTGAAGAGAAGCACGTTGACTGCTACATCGTTAATACCGGCGATTTCATGGGCAAGAAAGTCCAGAAAGAAGATACTCTGGGTATCCTCGAAGCTATCGTTGAGAAACGTGCTGATTTCCATCAGTGGGGTCCGTTCTCCGATATCGAGATCATGGATTGGGAAGGTTTTGTGCCTGATATGCAGGACAAGAACTACACAGATCAGCTCAAAGCCCGCATGAACGACCGTGTCGACGAGATCAAAGCTTTCGCCACAGAAAAAGAGGGCTATGACAAGCTTCCTGATGATGCACTGGCTGCTATCCAGAAGGTTGTTGACGAACTGAAATAATTTAAATCATATCATAGAATTTTCCGACAGGAGGAGATGTCATCTGCATCGCCTCCTGTTTGCTTTTCATCCCTTTATTTTTCTTGCCGTCACATGGTACAAATGTTATAATGAGCCTTAGATATATGTACGTTATGGACTTCAGACAGGTCACATATCAGAAGGTACAGAATAATTGTGAAAGGTTTATTTTTTATGGATAATTATGATCAGCTGAACGAAATCCTTGTTTATCTTTTTGATCATGCACTGGATATTGAACGGAATTTTCTTATCAGGGACACCTTCAAGGATATCTCCGTCAATGACATGCATGTCATCAATGCCATCGGTCTTCACAACGAAGTCAATATGTCCTCCCTTGCCAAGAAGGTAGGCGTCACCGTGGGCACGCTGACCATTGCCATCAACGGACTGGTTCGAAAGGAATATGTTCTTCGAACCCGCAGTGAAACAGACCGTCGTGTTGTTCTCGTATCTCTCACCGAGAAGGGCGAATCCGCCTTCCGGCATCATGAGGATTTCCACACCCGTATTGTAGATGCCATCCATGCCTCTCTAACCGAAGAGGAATGCCGGATCCTGATCAAGGGACTCTCCTCCTTTGAGAAGAATCTGAAGGATATCTGAGCACTGCACCCATCAAAAGACACAGAACCTACCTCACAAGTTGAAAGGTGGTAATAAAATGAAAGAAGAAACAACACGATTATCCGCGTCTTTGGAAGATTATTTAAAGGAAATATACCTTTTGAACCTTGAAGGTCAGGAAGTGCGCATCACAGATATTGCCCGTTCCCTGGGTATCTCCAAGCCAAGTGTCAACCGGGCCATGAATACCTTGAAGGAACTGGAACTGCTGGAACATGAGCATTACGGCAAGATTACCCTGACGGACGCAGGCCGTGACACAGCCAAGAATATCCTTGATACCAACAAGATCGTCTATCGTTTTCTCACGGAGATCCTTGATGTAGACGAACAGACGGCTCTTGCCGAAGCAGATCTGATGGAACACGACATCAGCAAAGGCACCCGCAAGAAACTGAAGAAATTCATCAAGAAATCTACTGATAAGAAATCCGCCGACAAAAAGGCCAAATAATAGACATAAATCCCTCATTTCAAAACAATATGGTTCAAAACCCAATGGCTTCTGAACCATATTGTTTTGAAATGAGGGATTTCTTCATCATATTCTATTATTTCACACTCTTATAAGATACTATTTCACAAGTTTGGAAATGGCCTTAAAGCATGGATTCGTTGAGTCCAGGGTCAGTTCGAACAGGACTGCTTCCGCTGTTGTCACAAGAATACCTTCCTGGATTGCTCTCTCAATGGCTATCTTCTTGTCTGCTTCCCGCCGTGAAGCAACTGCATCCACCACCATCACTGGCTGAAATCCTGCTGCCTTCAGATCAATACAGGACTGAAGAACACAGATATGTGCTTCTGTTCCCATCACAAGAATATTCTTCTTTCCCATACTCTCAAGCTTATCAAGAATCGCCTTGTTTCTGCAACAGCTGAAAGATGCCTTCTCACAGTATTCCGTTGTGCCTGCTGCCTCATAAAGTGACGGCAATGTGTGGCCCAGTCCCTTTGTATACTGCTGAACGATCACCGTCGGAATCGACAGCACCTGAAGGCCTTTCAGAAGCATTGCAGCCTTCTCTTCGCAGACCTTTGTCTCATTCATGGCCATCATCAGCTTCTCCTGCATATCAATCACAACAGCGCCTGTTTCTTCTGGTAAAATTCTCATCGTAAACCCCTCCATTATCTTTTTGTTTATCCGACATTTATAACCCCCGTGTCAGATATTCTCCCGTTTATTTTACCATCTGCACCCCGGTATGACAATATATTTCCCACCAACATACTGGAAAATTTCAACAATTTCAGTTGACATCTTCTTTCTTAAATGATATATTAGAACGCAGATAAATATGTATGTCAATGGAGACAATCGAAACACTTGTTTTGGTTGTCTTTTTTTGTTTTCCGCAGGCACGATTCCCCTTTGCCTGCCTGAAATAAGGAGGTTTTTTTGATGAAAAGCACAGGTGTTGTAAGAAAGCTGGATGATCTCGGAAGAATTACGCTCCCTATTGAGCTCCGACGCAACCTGAATATCGGCGAACATGACCCGCTTGAAATCTTTGTAGATGACGATCGCATTATTTTGAGAAAATATGAAGCCAGTGATATCTTTACCGGCAATATGGATGAACTGATTGATTTCCATGACAAGAAAGTTTCCAAGCAGTCCATTATGGAAATGGCCCGTCTTGCAGGACTTCATGTGATTGAGGGTGTCTGAAAATAAAAAATACTCATTGGCTTAGCCCTCTGATTACATGGATTTCCTTTCGGGTATCTATGTAATCAGAGTGTCACAGTTCTTCGTTCTACTTCGGTCGTTGCAAAACGAGTGCCACTGGCACTCTGCACCCCTCAATCATGATTTGCCTTAATTCATTTTACATCCACCAAATACTGATAAATATCCCGCTTCGTCACACCTCTGTCCGCTGCCACGCGCTTCATCGCTTCTTTCTTCTGAAGGCCTTGGCTCATATACAGCGCCATATGATCTTCAATAGACATACTCTCCCATGACTGCTGCTGTTCCTCATCCAGCTTCTTCTGAGAAACCCCCTCCAGCACAAGCACGATCTCCCCCTTCGGCTCATTGGCCTGATAATAGGCATACGCTTCACCAAGAGTAGCTCTGAACACCGTTTCGTGGCGTTTTGTAATCTCTCGGCATACAGAAACCTTCCTGTCCTCTCCTGCTGCCTCTATCAGCAGCGGAAGTGTCTTCAGCAGCCTGTGCGGGGCCTCATAGAAGACAGTTGTTCTCGTCTCTTTCTTCAAACGTTCAAGAACCACCTGACGTTCCTTCTTATCTGTTGGAAGAAAACCCTCAAAACAGAATCTGCGGGTGGATAAACCGGACAATGTCAATGCCGTAATGCAGGCTGCCGGCCCCGGAAGGGAAGTCACTTCTATTCCCGCTTCGTAACAAAAACGCACCAATTCCTCTCCCGGATCAGAAATTCCGGGTGTACCGGCATCCGTAATCAATGCAATGTTCGTACCGTCTAACATCTGATTAACCAGATATTTTGCCTTATCAATTTTGTTAAACTCATGATAACTTGTCATCGGTACATGTATGTCAAAATGATTCAGCAATTTAATGCTGTTGCGTGTATCCTCCGCAGCAATCAGATCCACCGATTTCAGTGTCTCAAGCACACGATACGTAATGTCATCCAGATTGCCGATAGGCGTTGCGCATAAATATAATTTTCCTGCCATTTCTGCCGATTCCTTTCTTTTCTGCTTCTATGCATCATTTTTTCTTTATCATTTTCTCTGCATCATATTTTCACCCCTTCAGCATCCGGGGCTTTAGGCTTTGCTTAATCATCCCTATTATACTATAATCCCCCCTCAAATCCAACTTCCAAAATACCATCCGGACTACAGAAATTCTCCCATCTATGCTATAATAGAACCAACAACTCAGTACGAGCATTTTTCTTCAAAACATCACCATCAAAGGAGAAATCGACATGGAAGGTACAATCAAATACGTCAATCCCGAACAGAAATACGGCTACATCAAAGCCGAAGGCGAACATGACATCAGTTTCAAGATGAAAGAGGGCAGGGAGTATCCACTGAATGCCCATGTCACTTTCGATCTCATCGTCCTTGAGAATTCCCGAAGATATGCGGACAATATTGTTCTTCAGGAACACGGCCCAAGGAAGCACGGCAAATTGAAGATTTCCAATCCTTATGCCCCATCCAAAATTGAGAATCAGATTGCTGAGAATAAGGAATCCTGTGCCATTATCAGCGAGCTCATCAGCAAATCCCGCGGCACTAAAGAGACTGTATTTCCCTTCAATGACTATGCATATCTGCCGACTTACTACCAGCATCGCCCGGAGAACCAGTGGCTGATCGGTAAGCCAAGCGGCTACTGGATTAACGGCAATTCGCTTCTCTACCTCAAGATCAAGAAGCAGATCCGCTATCAGGGAACAACTCAGGGGAACAGCACAATGGTTCCGAAATATGGCTGCGACAGCCTGCTGCTGGGCAAGCATGTTTACAAGAATATCTGCGCATTTACAAAAAATGCCGGTATTCGCCCTGAATTCTACCATATTGCTTACTTAGATGGCGAGAATTCCGTGGCCATCATCAGTCTGGCGCAGTTGAATACCTTGCTTGAAAAGGGCTACAACGGCATTGCCATCGGCGAATATCCGGGTAAGCGGCCGGATCTGCCTAACCGCTATATGATTCCGGTCACCTGCTTCAAAGAATACCGTTAATAACCGATTTTTATCGGATATAGGATACCGAATGAATGATCCATATTACATGCAGCAGATAAAATGCAGAAAAAAGGCGGATGAATTTTCTCATCCGCCTTTTTTCTGCATTTTATCTGCTGCATCGCTATGCACTTATTCTAATAGCCATAGATATCATAGATCTCCGAAGTATAAACACCGGGCTTCTCATAAACAATTAGAGGCTTTTCAATCTTAATCATGGATTTTGCCCCTCGGATGCCCTCGATCAGCACCATATTCGGTTCTCTGTCCGCCATAGGGTACACCAGTTTCATTCGCTTCGGCTCAAGCTTATACTTCGTCATCGTCTGAAAAATCTCAACCAGTCTGAATGGCCGATGCACCATATAAAACCTGCCGCCGGGCTTTAACACTTTTGCCCCTTCCCGGACAACATCATCCAATGTGCACAATACTTCATGCCTGGCAATTGCCTTTGGCATATCAGGATTCTTCAGCCCATGGGTATCCGTCATATACGGCGGATTCGTCGTCACAACATCAAAAGAAGCAGCCCCGAATATCCCGGATGCCTCTTTGATATCGCCATTGACAATATCTATCTTCTGCTGAAGCCCATTGCAGGCTACACTTCTGGCCGCCATATCCGCACTTTCTTCCTGTATCTCAAGTCCCGTAAAATGCTCACCATCCGTCTTCGCTGCCATCAGAATCGGGATAATGCCTGTACCCGTTCCGAGATCCAGTACCCTTTCACCGCGTTTTGCCCGTGC
Source organism: Coprococcus intestinalis (assembly GCF_023656595.1). Taxonomy (NCBI): domain Bacteria; kingdom Bacillati; phylum Bacillota; class Clostridia; order Lachnospirales; family Lachnospiraceae; genus Coprococcus; species Coprococcus intestinalis. The sequence goes on from NZ_JAMOKJ010000016.1 coordinate 76,622, forward strand.
AAAACCCGAAAGCAGAACAGCATCCATGCCAAAGCAAAACTTTGCCGGATTCTGAATAATACGGTAGCCATTTCTTTGAAGTTCATCAAATCTTTCACCGGGTAATAAATAATCCATTATAATGATGACTTTCCTTCCTTACGGTCCATCGCCTCAAGAGCTTTCAGCTCCGCATCATTCACATTGCCTTTATCTCTGCGGCGTTTCGGACGGAACTTCAGCTGGCTTACCTTATACTCACGGATCTCTTTCTCGTCATTCTCAAGGGTGACGATCACCTTCACAAGCTGTCTCAGTACGCTGACACTCTGTACTTCACCTTTAAAGCCATCATCTGTCGTCACACGATCACCGATATTCGGCAGCTTGCTGTTGAGCCACTCATACGTCTCCTCTTCATTCTTCAGACAGCACATCAGTCGGCCGCAGACACCGCTGATCTTTGTCGGATTCAAAGATAAATTCTGTTCCTTCGCCATCTTAATCGACACAGGTGCAAATTCCGACAAAAATGTATGACAGCAGAGGCTTCTGCCACAGATACCGATACCGCCCATGATCTTCGTCTCATCACGGACACCAATCTGGCGCAGTTCGATACGTGTCTTGAATACCGAAGCCAGATCCTTCACCAGCTCACGGAAATCAATTCGTCCGTCTGCTGTAAAGTAAAAAAGGACTTTATTGTTGTCAAATGTATATTCCGCATCAATCAGCTTCATCTGCAGTTTGTGCTTGGCAATCTTCTCAAGGCAGATCTTAAATGCGTCTTTCTCTTTCTCTTTATTCTTGCGTTCAATCTCATCGTCTTCCGGTGTTGCAAGACGAATGACAGCCTTCAAAGGCTGTATCACTTTGCTGTCGTCTACTTCACGCGGTGCAATGAGCACATGGCCATATTCAATACCTCTCGCAGTCTCCACAATCACATTCTGCCCCACTTCTATATCCAGATCCAGCGGGTCAAAATAATAGATCTTACCTGCGTTTCGGAATCTCACGCCAATTACCTTTACCATTTTAATTCTCCTTTATTGTTAATAGCAGCATCTCCATCGTAATATCAAAATTAACATTGGCATTCAGACGTACTTTTGCCTTCTCCAATGCCTCCATAATGTTATTCAGTCCTTCATAAGAAGACGTCGTAGCTTTCTTCTGAAGGTACTTGTGCTCGTCCTGATACACCAGTTGGTTGATATCTTCTGTCGCTTTGAGGATCAGGACATCCCGATACCAGACCATCATCAGATCGATCAGATCTCTGATATCCATTTTATAAGTGGTCATATCATGAATAGCTGCAACAATTTCATATACTTCCATATCATCCACTCGTTTCAGGAGTCTCAGAAGGAAATCCTGCATTTCCCTGAAATGTTCGGAAGTCGCCATCATGATTGCCTTACCGACATTGCCCTGCGCATAGGCTGCACATACTCTGGCCTGATAATCCGGCAGCTGATACTTCTGCATCAGATACTGCTGGATCAGCTTCGTATCCACGCTTCTCAGATTCATAATAATACATCTTGAACGAACAGTCTGAAGCAGTACATCCAACGTATTCGTCAGAAAAAGAATCACTGCATATTCCGGCGGTTCCTCAATGGTCTTCAGAAGGGCATTCTGAGCCTGAACTGTCATCTTCTCAGCTTCATCTATAATATAAACTTTATATTTGCTGCTGTATGGCTTAATCACAATGTCATTATTAATCTGTTCACGAACTTCATCTACACCGATGCTGTTCGCTTTCTCATGGGTAATCCATTTCACATCCGGGTGATTGCCGCTGTCAAACTGATGGCACGCCCGACACATATTACATGAATCACCATATCCTGCCTCACACACCAGCGCCTTCGCAAAAGCTTTCGCCAGCATATTCTTTCCTGAACCGTTCTCACCGTTTAATATATAAGCGTGAGAGACCTGATGATTCTTAAGTGCACTCCTGAAATGTTCAATAATCTGTTCATGTCCGATAATATCGCCGAAACCTGTCATACATATCACCTCTATCAACAGTATAACATATATTCACTATTTTTTGTACAATTGATGCTTTTTTACACTGTGAATTTTTATTCATTTATTCTTTCAAAATATCTTCACATCACGGACAATCTCCCGGCAGCATGCATCAAAATCAATATTTTGGTAGCGTTTTAAAATGCCCGCTTCAGCAATTTTTTCCTCCGAAAAATCCTGTCGATCTGCCAGATAACGCCGACATAATTCAGCATAATTCGGCACATCCTGCATCCTTTCTCTGGCAAGGGCACGTTCTAAACGCAGACCGTCTTCCACTTCAATATAAAGGGGCACAACCTGTTCTTCCCCGAAATACCGTTTCATCTGATTATACACTTCCAGCGTACCGATCAAAATCGCATTATCCCTGTCCAGACGAATCTGTCCGTCATCCACCGTAAAATAATGCCACGGTCCGTTTATTGTCTCATAGGTCCTGCTTTCAATGACTTTTCCGTTCTGACACATTTTTTCATAAGCGGCCTGATCAACAAAATAGTACCCAACGCCGTTTTCTTCCCCTTTTCTCATTGGTCTGGTGGTGTACGGCACAATTTCTTTCAGGCCCAGCTCCTTATTATCCCTCAAATATCTGAAGATAGCATCTTTTCCCGATGCACTTTTCCCTATCAGGCAAAATAACTTTCCCATATCATTTCTCTTTCTATTGGCATTTTCCTTATTATTTCTATTGCCATTTTTCTTATTATCTATTTTCTGTCATCAGGCAGCGTTCCACCCAATTCCCGGCAAACGATTCTCAGCAAATAATCCGAACATCCCGTTCCTCATACACGCCGCTGACATGCAGTCCATCTGACAGCCACCAATGAATCGTACCAATGACCGCCCCTGTAATCATCTCCCCCGGCGTTACAATCGGAATTCCCGGCGGATACAGATAAATATAGTCCGCTGCAATTTCGCCTGCAGCATCATCCAGCCTGCACAAAATCTTTTTTCTTTGTTCTGCATCGTAAATGGTCATTTTCTGACTGACAACCGGAAGTTTCGCCCAGTCATGCAGCTTCTCCTCTTCATCCAAAGCATCCTTTTTGGCTTCGTTTTGTGCAAGCATCGCATTGATCTTCGCATCTGTCTCCACCAGCGCATGAAGAAGCCGATCATAGCCTTCTTCTGAGTCTCCCACCGCCGTCATGGCAAGCACATATTCTGCTGAAACCATTTCCATCTGAAGATGGTAATCATGTAACAGTATCTCATGAAATTGTCTGCCTGTCATGCCTGTATTTCTCACCGACAAAACTATTTTTGACTTGTCATAATCCTTTGAACATGCAGCGTCCAGCTCTTCGTACTCAGGAAGCTTAATCCAACGGCATTGCTCATGAATGGCATTTCTCAGTTTCTGCAGTCGTTCTGTGTATGCCTTATATAACATTTCACCATTTTCTGACAGCATGTGCAGACAGCCATCAATACTCCCCATCAAAATATATGAAGGACTGCTGGTCTGGTAAATGGTCAGCATTCTTCTGATTCTTTCTCTATCGATCAAATTCCCATTCAAATGGATTAAAGCCGTCTGTGTCATTGCAGGCAGCGTCTTATGCGTGCTCTGGATAACCACATCCGCACCGCATGCCACTGCACTTTTGGGAAAATAATCTGAAAAACAAAAATGTGCTCCATGCGCCTCATCCACAATCACCGGTACACGATGCCTGTGTGCAATCTCACAGATTGCCTCAATATCTGATACCACACCATCATATGTTGGAGATGTAATCACAATTGCCTGGATATTTTGGTGAGTTATCCACATTTTTTCAACATCTTGTGGATAAATCCCTTCGTTTATCCCGTATTTTGTATTTATTGGAGGATAAATATAATAAGGTTTCAAATGATGCAGCTCAATGGCGTGATATACCGCCTTATGACAGTTCCTTGCTGCAAGGATTTCTCCGCCATCCCGGCATATTCCGGCAATCGCTGCAAGAAGCCCCCCTGTGCTGCCATTGACAATAAACGCTGTCTCTTCCGAATGATACAGCTCCGCCGCAAATAGCTGTGCGTCTTTTAAGATGCCTTCCGGTTCATGCAGATTGTCAAATCCATCAATTTCCGTAATATCCATTTCATATAAATGTCCCATCTCTTTTGGACCCAGGCGCCGCTTATGCCCCGGCATATGAAACGGATAGACATCTGTGCGCCCATACGCCTCAAGTCTCTCAAGCAAGGGCTGTTCATCATTTCTTTCTATTTCATTATTTTTGCACATTTTATTCAATCTCCAGCCAGTTTTTTCACGCTCTGCCTCACCCTCCGCAAAAGCAGGACTATTGTTTCAATATAGATAAAAAGGGCTGCCGCGTCATGTCATGAGCCGACAACCCTTTTCCTCTCCTCTATTCTCACTGTCCGCTTCGCATCAGCGTTCCAAATACAGTTTACATAAATCTGCAGTTTCAACCGGCTTCTCCATATGCGGCATTCCCTTTGTGCCCTCCATCCGAACAGCCTCTATTGCAGGATTAAAATGCGTATACCCTGCAATCGTATCATCCATACCCTCCATGGCTTCTCCGCCGATAATATACATGCTGTGATCAATTTGCTTCAATGCATACACAACATTGATTCTCGTATAGTATCCAACCTGGCTGGCATATGCAAAGCGCGCTGCAAATCCGCCCAGATGGGCCGCTTCATAAAACATATCTTCCATGCCTGGTTCAATTCTGTCTTCATTATAATAATATTTCGTCCTAAAATCTCTCTTAACCTTCCATCTGGAATTCGCCAGAACATAATACAGCGTACCCACTAACGGCAGCTGCAGCAGATAACTCAGGCACTTCTGCCGTGGTCCCGGTGTCCTGATCATATGATCCAAGGATTCAGGATTAATAAAAATAAAACGACCATATAATGAAGGCTCATTGTGACAGGCCATCACTGCAATCGACGACGTATCCCCGCTTGTAATAATATCCGTCTTTGTCTTGATCACATGCTTAACAAAATCATTCACTGCCTGCACATACAGATAATTGGTATAGACCATCTTCTCTTTCTGTGATCGGCCGCATCCCGGAAGATCAATCGTATAAACCGTATGATCCTCCGCCAATTCATCAATCATCGACTGCCATTCACAATCTGACCCCGAAGCACTCAGCTGATGCAACAGTAAAACAGGGCGTCCTTCACCTTTTCTTGCATAATATATATCACCAAACCGCCAGTTATAATAAGACTTTTCTTTTGATGTCAACAAATCCTTCATCGTTGACAGGAAAAAAACAAGGCGGTTCATACCATAAACAGCACCTGCCGCAGCAGCTGCAGTTACGATCCCTTTAAGAAGCTTTTTTCTGCTTTCTTTCACACTATCCGCTCCTTTCTGTCAAGTACTATTATTATATGTCATGTTTGCAATATTTACAAGTCTCTATCATAGCTTGCTTCCCGTAATTTGCCTTTATATCATCTTGAAAAAGTGTGGATATTTTTTCAAATCTATTGTAAAATAATAGAACATATGTTAAAAACAATAGAGAACATCTTATACAATCAGCAGATCTACCGCTTTTCAGCTTATTTTCTGTTCAATTATGTTCTTTTTTGTTATTTGTTACCGCTAGCTAACATTTTATAAGTTTAAGCTATCTTTTAGTATAGAAAGGTGTTTTTAATGAAGAATCAAATTGTCAATTTACTGTCTCAGAGCATCGAAGTTCTGACCAGCGAAGAAATCTCACAGCTTATTGAAATTCCACCAAAACCGGAAATGGGTGATTTTGCATTTCCATGTTTCCGTCTTGCCAAATCCTATCACAAGGCGCCTCCTATGATCGCACAGGACCTGAAAGAGTCCATTGGTGATCAGGCATTTTTAAGTGAAATCAAGGTTATAGGTGGTTACCTCAACTTTTATGTCGATAAAGCACAGTATGCACAGCAGATTATCGATAAGTATAACAACACAACTGATTATGGCTGTTCTGATCAGGGTAAGGACAAGACAATCTGTATCGACTACTCTTCACCTAACGTTGCTAAGAATTTCCATGTTGGCCATCTGAGAACAACCATCATCGGTAATTCTCTGTATAAGATTTTCTCCAAGCTCGGTTATAAAGTCGTTCGTATCAATCATCTCGGCGACTGGGGCACTCAGTTCGGCAAATTAATTGTTGCCTACAAGAAATGGGGCAGTCGTGAAGCCGTTGAAGAAAAAGGTATTGAAGAATTAATGGATATCTATGTCAAATTCCACGAAGAGGCTGAAAAGGATGATTCACTGAATGATGAAGCACGTGCCTGGTTTCTGAAGATGGAACAGGGTAACGAAGAAGCCCTTGAGATCTGGCAGTGGTTCCGTGATATCAGCTTAAAGGAATTTATGCGTGTTTACAACATTTTAGGTATGGAATTTGATTCCTTTGCCGGTGAAAGTTTTTATCGCGACAAGACAGCCGATGTTATCAAGCGCCTAACAGATGATGGCTTATTAAAGGAAAGCCAGGGTGCTATGATTGTTCCTCTGGACGAATATGATATGCCGCCTTGTATTGTTGCCAAGAAAGACGGAAGTTCCATCTACGCGACACGAGATCTTGCTGCTATTCTTTATCGTAAGGCAACTTACAACTTTGACCGTTGTCTCTATGTCACAGGTCTTGAACAGAAACTGCATTTTGCACAGGTATTCAAGGTTATTGAATTAATGGGCAACGATTACGCCAAGAATCTTGTGCATATTCCTTATGGTCTCGTAAGCCTTAAGAGCGGTAAGATTTCTTCACGTAAAGGTAATGTTATTTTTGCAGAAGATCTGCTTCGTGAATCAATCAATAAGACAACAAGCATTATTGAAGAGAAGAACCCTGATATTCCTGATAAAGAAGAAGTTGCCAAACAGGTTGGTATCGGTGCTATTATCTTCAATGATTTATACAACCAGCGAATCAAGGATGTCATCTTTGACTGGAACAAGCTGCTGAATTTTGATGGTGAGACAGGTCCTTATGTTCAGTATACTTATGCACGTGCTTCAAGTGTACTGAGAAAGATCGGCGAAGTACCTGATACAATTGACTATACATTATTAACCGACGAAGCATCTATCGGTCTCTTAAAGGAAATTGAAAGATATCCTCAGGTAATCAAAGATGCAGCTGAACGTTATGAGCCTTCAGTTATTGCTCGATACAGCATTGATTTAGCCCATGCATTTAATAAATTCTATCATGAGTGTCAGATCAACGTTGAGGACGAGACAACCAAATATACAAGAACCAATGTTGTAAAGATTGCACGTTACATCATCAAAGACGCTTTATCATTACTTGGTATTCAGTGTCCTGAACAAATGTAATCCGCAACTGTGTGATTTTAAACCGTTGTTTTAAAGAATCTTGATTCTGGTACAAACAAAGCCAATGTTTCACGTGAAACATTGGCTTTTCTATTTGTATAATAGTAGTCGCCTTAGCCTTCCGAATTTGCGTAGGATTTTTCATGTGAAACATCCTCATATCTCCTGCTTGTATTCCAAATGTTTCACGTGAAACATGAAATATACTATTTTTATATGTTTTTCACAAATGTTTCACGTGAAACATTTATAATATAGGTAGATTATTTTTATAAGAAATGTTATAATTTAATGAGCGTTATTAGAGTAATGATTAATCCGGGAATTTTAATCCGGATAATAAAACAGAGTAATATAAGGAGGATTTATGAGCAGAATTATTGCTGTCGCAAACCAAAAAGGTGGCGTAGGAAAAACAACAACAGCTATCAATTTGTCTGCATGTCTGGCAGAAAAGAACAAAAAAGTATTAACTTTAGACATGGATCCTCAGGGGAATACAACAAGTGGGTTAGGCGTAGACAAAAACCAGGCAGAAAACACCGTCTACGAACTGATTCTGGATGAGTCTGAACTTTCTGAATGCATCTATCCAAGCGTTATGGAGAATCTGTCTGTTATTCCATCCAACATCAATTTGTCCGGTGCCGAGATTGAATTGATAGGATTTGAAAACAAAGAATACCTTCTGAAATCCAAACTGGATATGATTAGAAGTGACTATGACTATATTATCATTGACTGCCCGCCATCTTTGAATCTTCTTACAATCAATGCTATGGCTGCAGCGGATTCTGTTATTGTTCCGATCCAATGTGAGTACTATGCCCTTGAAGGTTTATCTCAGTTAATACATACCATTGATTTAATTAAGGAACGATTGAATCCGAAGCTTGAAATAGAAGGCGTTGTTTTCACGATGTATGATGCCAGAACAAACCTTTCTCTACAGGTTGTTGAGAATGTCAAGGAAAATCTGGACAAGAATATTTATAAAACCATTATTCCTAGAAATGTACGACTTGCAGAAGCACCAAGTTACGGAATGCCAATTAATATGTACGATTCCCGATCTGCCGGTGCTGAAGCATATAGATACCTTGCAGAAGAAGTAATTGAGAAAGAGGATGAAAACGAATGGCTGTAAAGAAGAAAAAAGGGCTCGGGCGCGGGCTGGATGCTCTTATCTCCCCAACAACATCACTGACAACACATTCCGAGACAACTGCACCTAAGAAATCCGAATTGCAATCCACATCTTCAAAGACTGAAGCGGATTTAAAGTCAACTCAGAAAGATGCGACCCATTCTTCCAATATTGTTGAGAAAATCGTTGAAGTGCCTGTTGAAAAGGTCGTTGAGAAAATCGTTGAAGTACCTGTCGAGAAAGTTGTAGAGATACCTGTTGAGAAAATTGTTGAAAAAGTCATTGAGAAAAATGCAGAAACACTTGTTAAAATTGATGAAATAGAGCCAAACAGAAGTCAGCCCCGACAAAATTTTGATGAGGATGCACTTCAGGAATTAGCCGATTCTATCAAACTCCACGGCATCATCCAGCCGCTGATTGTACAGAAGAAAGATGATTTCTACACGATTATCGCCGGCGAAAGACGCTGGCGTGCAGCCAGATTGGCCGGACTCACAGAAATCCCCGTTATTATTAAGGATTACACGCCAATGGAGAGTATGGAGATTGCATTGATTGAGAATCTTCAGCGTGAAGACCTGAATCCAATTGAGGAAGCCATTGCCTTCCAGAAATTAATTGATGAATACGGCTTAAAGCAGGAAGAAGCAGCCGAAAAAGTATCCAAGAGTCGAACTGCTGTAACAAATTCTCTGCGTCTGTTAAAACTGGACAACAGAGTTAAACAAATGATCGTTGACGAAATGATTTCAAGCGGACATGGCCGTGCATTACTGGCTATTACAGACCCTGAACTGCAATATACACTGGCCATGAAAATATTTGACAACAAATTAAGCGTACGCGAAACAGAACGCTTAATCAAAAACATGCTTGCTGACAAGAAAAATAAGAAGGCCGGTATTGACCCACAGACAGCCATTATCTATCATCAGTTAGAGGATAAAATCAAGTCAATCATTGGTACAAAAGTTCAGATTAATGCAAAAAGCAATAAAAAAGGCCGCATTGAAATAGAATATTACTCTGAAGAGGATCTTGAAAGAATTGTTTCTTTATTAGAAACAATTAAATAATACTTAAACTAACAAGGAGGTAAAAATGGAAAGTAAAATCTTTGCCAAATTAAATTTTGATCCGGGCATATTAGTTATACTTTCACTTATCCTGACTGTTGTGGCAATTGTACTTGTCATTATGCTTGTCTTAAGACAGTCACGACTTGAAATGAATTATAAAATCTTTATGAAAGGTAAAAATGGAAAAACCCTTGAGGATACCTTCAAAGCACAATTTGATGATATTGATCTTGTAAAAGAGCAGACAGACTTACTTCATAAACGCATGATGTATGTAGAAAAGAGTTTAAACCGTTCCTATCAGAAATGCGGCGTTGTTAAATATGATGCATTTAAGGAATTAGGCGGTCAATTAAGTTTTGCCTATGCACTTCTCAATGACAGCAATACTGGTTTTGTTATGAACTGTATCCATAGCCGTGAAGGTTCTTATACATATATCAAGGACATCGTACGCGGTGAATGCGAACTGCCATTAAGCGAAGAGGAAGCAGAAGCTGTCAAAAATGCAATTGCATCTAACTCACCACAACCGACAACAACCACCATTGCCGGAGGCAAGAAAATTCGAAAAATCACCAAATCAAAGGCACAGTCTGAAGAGACGCCTTCGAAAAAAGAAGCTGTTGCTAAGAAGAAATCTGCTTCTCAGTCAACCACGAAAGAAAATGAATAAAACACTTGCAATAAAAAAGATCCTGAATCAAATGCGACTCGGGATCTTTTTACGATTGTTAATGACAACATTTATGTGTATTAAAATACTGTTTCAAATCCAGGGATAAATGATTATTTTCAATTGAAAAACCATATTTCTTAAAATAATCAGGCATATGATAAATATCATTGCTTACCAGATAATGTGCACCGCTCTGATAAGCTTTGTCAAAAATCATATGCATAATGAAATCGCCGTAACCATTCTTTCTGAACTCAGGAAGCACAGCCAATCCATCAAATTTGAAAACACCATCAAAATCAAAGATCAGTCTGGCCGTTCCCACCGGTATCTCGTTTTCATTATACAAAAGAAGATAAATCGCCATGTCTTCACTATTAGAATTTTTCCAAGTTTCAACATTCTCATTCATATCTTCTTCAAAAACATCCTGATAAATCTTCATACATTTACTGAGATCATCATTCATTGTATTGAGATAAACGCCTCTAATCATGTTCTGCCTCCCTATTGTAATGGCTCTTTCGATGGTGTGCCAGCTTTTCTCGGATATTTTTTTCCTGTTGATTTGATTTTTTTAATCGGAACCAATGTCCTCGCAAAATCTGTCTCAGGAAGCACAAAACTACAGACCTTCCCGATTTCTCCTCCAAGAATTCTGATTGCCTTTTCTGATTCTCTTAATTCATTATCCACATTCCCGGATTTGTATGAGACAAATTGTCCACCGATTTTTACAAATGGTACACAATACTCGCTTAATGTTGATAGATTAGCCACTGCACGCGATGTGCAAAGATCATACTGCTCACGATACTCTTTTCTATGGCCAAAATCTTCAGCACGTCCATGGCATGTCTCAACATTTTCCAAGCCCAACGTTTCTACAACTTCATTCAGAAAATTAATTCTCTTGTTCAACGAATCCAATAATGTGATTTTCAGATGCGGAAAGGCAATCTTCAGAGGAATCCCCGGAAATCCGGCACCGGTTCCCACGTCAATGGCACTCTGAACCTGGTGCATATCCACCGCATTGACAATCGATAGACTGTCAATATAATGCTTATCAATAAATTCGTCAAATTCAGTAATTCCAGTCAGGTTCATGACCTTGTTTTTTTCTACAACCATTTCATAATATGTTACATATTGATTATATTGTTTGTCACTTAATTCAATATGTAACATATTAACTTTTTTCTTAAAGCTTTCAATCGAATACATATTTTTCCTCATTTATTCTCTATTGGCGGTTTCATGTGTATCATTTTCCGGCTTTTCATCGTTGTGCATGTCCTGCATATGCTGCTTCTGACCACCCTGAGACAAATGAATCAGCAAAACAGAAATATCTGCAGGTGTAACACCGGATATACGTGACGCCTGGCCGATTGAAACCGGTTTAATCTTATCCAGCTTCTGCTGTGCCTCAATTCTAAGGCCATGGATATCTGAATAACAGATATCTTCCGGAAGTGTCTTACTTTCAAGTTTCTTAAACTTCTCTACCTGACTCAACTGACGTTTTATATAGCCATCATATTTAATGCTGATCTCTACCTGATCAGTCACCTCATCCGGCAATTCAGGTCTATCCTCATCAATATCCGCCAACATCTTATAATTCAGCTCAGGTCTGCGGATCAACTCAGCCAATGTAGCAGCTGTTTTCAATGGTGTACTGCCGCATGCTTCCAACAATTTCTGTGTCTTCGGACCCGCACCGATATTGACATGGCTGACACGTTCAATCTCCCGATAAATCAACACTTCCTTCTGAAGCAGGTGTTGATATCTTATATCATCAATCAGACCGATATCATGACCAATTGCTGTTAATCTCTGATCAGCATTATCCTGTCTGAGAAGCAGTCTGTATTCTGCCCTGGATGTCATCATTCGGTACGGTTCATGGGTTTCTTTCGTAACCAGATCATCAATCAGAACACCAATATAAGCATCCGAACGCTTCAGGATCACCTGCTCCCTTCCAAGCACCTTCATCGCCGCATTAATACCGGCCATCAATCCCTGTGCCGCCGCTTCCTCGTATCCCGAACTGCCATTAAACTGACCGCCGCTGAACAGACCACTGATTTTCTTGAATTCCAACGTTGGTTTCAACTGCGTAGCCGGAATACAATCATATTCTATCGCATAAGCATTACGGACAATCTTCGCATGTTCAAGTCCCGGCACCGTATGATACATCTGATACTGAACATCCTCCGGAAGAGAACTGGACATACCTCCCACATACATTTCATTCGTATAAAGCCCCTCAGGCTCCAGAAAAACCTGATGTCTGTTTTTATCGGCAAACTTGACAACCTTATCCTCAATAGACGGACAATATCTTGGCCCTGTTCCCTCAATAATACCCGCATAAATCGGTGAACGATCCAAATTGTTTCTGATGATCTGATGTGTTTCCTCATTGGTATAAGTCAGCCAGCAAGAAACCTGCTCCTTCTGTACCGATGCCGGATCCGTTGTAAATGAAAACGGCACAACCGTCTCATCTCCAAACTGCTCCGCCATCTTACTGAAATCAATGGTTCTCTTGTCCATTCTGGCCGGAGTTCCGGTCTTAAAACGTACCAGCTCAATCCCCTCTCTCTTAAGGGCTTCAGACAGATCATTAGCCGCCTTTAATCCGTTTGGACCTGTATAAGTAATTGTTTCACCGCACAAACATCTGGCCTTCAAATAAGTACCTGTGGCAAGCACAGCCGCTTTACATGGATAAATTCCGCCTGTATGAGTCTTCACACCTGTCATACATCCTTCTTCCACGATAATGTCCACAATCTCAGCCTGTTTGATTGTCAGATTATCTGTATTCTCAAGGGTCTGGCGCATTTTTCGGCTGTAATCCGCTTTATCAGCCTGTGCACGGAGAGAATGAACCGCAGGTCCCTTTGAACTATTTAACATTTTTGACTGAATGAATGTCTTATCTATATTCTTTCCCATCTCACCGCCAAGGGCATCGATTTCCCTGACAAGATGTCCCTTTGAGCTGCCGCCAATATTCGGATTGCAAGGCATCATTGCAATGCTTTCAACACTAATTGTAAAAATAATCGTCTTAAGTCCAAGACGCGCACAGGCGAGGGCCGCTTCACAGCCTGCATGTCCAGCGCCTATGACCGCCACATCGTATGCTTCGTATTTATATTCCACCGTTTTGTACTCCTTTATTTTCCCATGCAGAAATCACTGAAAATTGTATCCACCAGATCATCTTCCACTGCTTCACCAATAATATGTCCCAGCTGCTCATAAGCATCCATCAGATCTATTGAGAAGAAATCCTCCGGCATCCCATCTTCTATGCTGTGCATCACCATTTTGAGGCTTTCAAGCGCTGCTGCAATCGCAGCTTTATGTCTCACGTTGGTAATGCAAAGCTCATCGTTGTAGTGAATATCACCTGCGAAAAACATGTCTTTCAATGTATCCTCGAAAATATCCAATCCTGTTTCTTCTCTGGCTGATATTTCAATTATCGGTGCCTGCAGCTGCTTCTCAATATCTGAGCGTGACACAACCGGCCGGAGATCTGATTTATTCATCAGCACAATGACCTTTTTGCTCTGGATCATTCGAATAATATCATCGTCATTCTGATCCATCTCCGTTGAACTATCTACAACATAGATGATCAGATCCGCTTCCTCCGCAAAGTCGATTGCCTTCCTGACACCGATTTTCTCCACAACATCCTCTGTCTGACGAATGCCGGCCGTATCGATAATATTCAGCGGAATACCATGTATACTGACATGTTCCTCCAGCGTATCCCTGGTTGTGCCGGCAATTTCCGTGACAATGGCTCTATTCTCACCCAGAAGTACATTCATCAATGAAGACTTTCCTGCATTCGGCTTTCCCAGGATAACAGTCTTGATTCCCTCCTTGACCAGACGGCCATTATCTGCGGAATCCAACATTTTCTGAAGTTCTGCCATATACCCGCGCACCTGAACAGCCAACTCATCGCCAAAACCTTCTGCCTGAATATGTTCAGGATCATCCAGAGCCGCTTCAATAAACGCAATATTGCCTATAATTCCTTTTCTTAACTTCTCTATCCTTTTCTTAACACTTCCTCTTAACTGGTTCAGAGAACTCTCCAGTGCCATATCACTTTTCGCATTAATAACATCAATCACTGCCTCCGCCTGAGACAGATCAATCCGTCCATTCAAAAAGGCACGCTTTGTAAATTCTCCCGGTTCTGCCAGTCTGGCGCCGTATTTCAATACCGTCTCAAGGAGCTTTTTCATAACAACCACACCGCCGTGACAATCTATCTCGACAACGTCCTCTCTTGTATAGCTGTTCGGCCCCCTCATAATCAATACCATGACCTCATCAATGAGGCAGTCTCCATCATAAATATAGCCATAGTGAATCGTATGTGTTGAGACATCACTCAGTCTCTTTCTGCCGCCAGGGCTTCTGTAGATTCGGTCAACAATCGTCACCGCATCATCGCCGCTGAGCCTTACTTTTCCGATACCTGCATTCGTCATGCCTGTGGATATCGCTGCAATTGTGTCACTCTGCATTTTCTACCTCCTGCACATCCCGGCACCAAGTGCCCTTTCGGTGTCACAGAAAATTCCACCCAAATTCCTGCCGACACAAAAAAGCTGCCGCATCCCGGGCTTCGTATTCCATCAAATAGAATACACGCCTTACTGATGCGACAGCTCCCTGATCATATGCCAGATTTATACATTCAAGAACGCCTCCGGCGTGCTGCCTGCATCAGACATTATCATTACTATCGTTATTCTCATTATTCTCCGCAGGTCTTTCAACTTCTTCACGGCTGTAAGAACGTTCTCTTCTATAGCCTCTCTCGCGGTTATAATTATTTTCACGATTATAGCGTCCCTCACGGTTGTAACCACTTCTAGGACTTCTCTCCCGGTAATCTTTCTTTAAAGTAATCACAACCTTACGGTATGGTTCCTCACCTTCACTGTGTGTTTCTACATAACGGTCATTCTGAAGTACAGAATGAATCACACGGCGCTCATAAGGATTCATTGGCTCAAGGGATACCGGTCGTCTTGTTCTCTTCACCTTATAGGCAAGATTCTTCGCAAGATTCTCAAGTGTTGCCTTTCTTCTCTCACGATAATTCTCTGTGTCCACTTTAATGCGGATATAAGAATCACTTTCCTTGTTCACAACCAGACTGATGATGTACTGAAGAGAATCCAGTGTCTGTCCTCTCTTACCGATCAGCAGACCCATGACTTCACCATCAAAGACAATATTCATTGTTCTGCTCTCTTCATCATAATCCACTGTACTATTGACATCCACATTCATGGCTTTAAACAGTCTTGCAAGGAAATCCTTTGTATGGTCAAGAAGATTGAACTTCTTACGTGCTTTAATCACTGCCGGCTTGCTGCCGATCAGTCCTAAGAAACCTGTGCTTCCTTCAGTAATTACTTCATATTCAATCTTATCGCTTGGCACTTCAAGCTTAATAGCAGCTTCGGAAATAGCATCTTCAACTGTCTTCGCACTTACTTCAATATATTCCATGCGTGTAATCCCCCAAATTAATCGTCATGTCGATTCAGCATATGCGCATATCCGGATATGGACTTCTTATCCGCCTCTGCATTGTTCTTATCAACCTTCTTGCTGCTCTTTCCTCCGGCATTGGAAGATTCACTCTTCTTCTCTGCCTTTGCATCTCCATTGCCTTTGCCTGCATTAGCAATCTGAGAAATAGAACGACGATCAATATTCTTTGTCTTCATAGCTGCATATTCTTCAAGTTTTGCGTTCTGTTCACCGCGTTTCTCGGCTTTCTTTGCAGCTTTCTCTTTATTAGCCTCAATGATATCATCTACACTCTTGTTATTAAAGAACTTATCAATAAACAGGTAAATGATTGTTCTGAATACAGCACTTGCGATCCAGTAAATACCCATACCGGAAGGAAGTGTAATACAGAAGAACACAGACATCAACGGCATCATCATGTTCATCGTATTCATTGTGCTGCCCATTGTAGAATCCAGATCCGGTTTAGGCTGACTTCTCTGGGAAACCTTCAGGTTCGCCCACTGTGAAACACCTGCAAGAATCGGAATCAGTACACCTGGGAAAATACCTTTGAAGCCATTACCAAAAATAACCGGTGCATCCGCAATATTCAATCCGCCCGGAATACTGTTCATTCTGATGATTTCTGAAGAATACTGAGAAATCGCATTCACAACATCTGCACTGCCTGAAAATGCATCGCTGACGGCACTCCATCCTGTACTCTTAACAACATAAAGTGCATCAATAACCTTATTGATATTGCTAATATCAAAATTGGAAACTCTCAGACTCATTTCCTTGATCAGTGTTGTCATAATATCGCCGGCACCTGATGCACTCATGATTGGCTGGGCAATATGTTCATAAATCTCACGTACCGGTTCAACATAAGCCGGTACATTATAAATAACACGATACAATGCAAACAGGATTGGCAGCTGGATCAGCATCGGCAGACATCCGCCTGTCGGACTTGCACCGTACTTGTCATAAATTGCCTGTGTCTCAGCCTGCATCATACGCATAGACTTTTCATCTTTACGGTTCTGATACTTCTTCTGAACCTTCTGAAGTTCGGGGTTCATCAAAGAAGACATCTTCGAAAACTTCTGCTGCTTGACCGTCAATGGAATCATCAGCACATTGATAACCAACGTAAACAAAATAATTGTCAGAGCTACATTATTAATACCGAAAATCTGAAGAAATCGATAAATGTAGTTCATAATGAAACCGAGGATAATAGCAAAAGGCTTCAAAATGCCCCCGGTCTGTGTCAAAACTAAAATACTCAACGTATTGCCCTCCTTGGTTTATGGAACAGGATCATAACCACCCTTCGCAAACGGATGACATCTTAAAATTCTTCTGGCTGCCAGATAACTCCCTTTAACAGCACCATACTTCATAATAGCTTCAATTGCATACTGCGAACAGGTCGGAATATAAATACAGCATCCCCTTTTCATCGGCGAGATATATTTTCTGTAAAATCTGATCATCGCTATTAAAATTCTACTCATTTTGCTCATTACGGCTCTTTTCCAAAACTCTGTGGATATCTGCCACATGCATCAATGCCTTCTCCAATGTGTGATAATCAATCTTCTTTGCATTGACTCTGACAATAAATATGATATCCAGTCCCTTTTTAAAATGATGTTCATTTAAACGATAAATTTCTCTGATCAAACGTGTCAGATGATGTCTGACAACGCTATTGCCAACCTTTTTACTGACAGATATACCAATTCTGTTCTTCTCTGTTCCATTCTTCATCACGTACATGACCAAATATTTATTCGCACGTGACTTTCCATTACCATATACAGTTTTAAAATCCCTGTTTTTCTTTAATGATTCTGAATATTCCATTCTATTCTTCCATTTCTTTCTCAAAATTATATCATGGTTATCATCGAATCATCCCGAATAAGAAAGAAAAAGGCCACAAATCTGCGGCCTAAGCTGACATCTATGATACCATATGAAACGGTACGATTATGCTGATAAAACTTTTCTTCCTTTAGCTCTTCTGGCTGCTAAAACTTTTCTGCCGTTAGCAGTGCTCATTCTCTTTCTGAAGCCGTGTACTTTAGATCTCTGTCTTGTCTTTGGCTGGAATGTCATCTTCATAGGTATACACCTCCTTTATTCTTCCTGCGCTGTCTATAAAATTACAGACTAACGTTATTGTATTATCTAATCTATTCTATTATATTAGTTTGCCCTCATTCCGTCAAGTAAAACAATTATTTTTTTTCACGATTTTTTGCAGCATTTTCCACGATTTATCGACATATAGGTGCTATGTGGATTTATCCACAATTTACTCACTACTGGTTGTGGAAAAATTTTGTTTTTCATAACCTTATCCACAAAAAGTGGATAACTTGTGGATAACTTGTGGATTAATATTGGATAAATACCAGATTTTCAGTATTTATGCTATTTTAAGAGGTGTGTATAATTTGAATAACTTATTCACAGCCCCTATTTTTCCACGATTTTCGTCCAATCTTATGTAAACCCACTGGGGCGATTTTCCATATTATACACACCGGTGGATAAAAGTTATCCACAATTTCCACACAAGATTTCACCAAAAGCATTGTAAAAAAATTTAAAATGTTATAAAATATTTAGTAAGTAAACTATAATTAGGGGGATTATCGTGATTAACAAAATTCGAGAAAACTGGGATCAGATATTGGATATTATGAGAATTGAGCATGACATTTCTCCCGTTGCTTTTAACACATGGATAAAGCCTTTAACTGTCTATTCTGTCGAAGGTCATACAATTACCATTCTCGTCAACAATGAACTTGAGCAAATGTGCAGCTATATAAAGAAAAAGTTCGAACAGCCTCTGAAAGTCACTATTTCAGAGTATTTTAATGACGTTTATGATATTCACATTACGACCAGCGAAGAACTCGGCAAAATTGAGGCCACCCAGACTGTAGAGCCGGAGAAAAAACCTGCTGCATCGATCATTACAAACAAAACGCTGAATCCTAATTACACATTTGATACTTTTGTCGTTGGCAAAAACAACGAACTTGCCCACGCAACAGCTCTGGCTGTCGCATCAGATCCCGGAGATTACGGCAATCCGCTGTTCATCTACGGAGGTGTTGGACTTGGAAAGACGCATTTGATGCATTCCATCGCACATTACATTCTTTCCTACAATCCAGATTACAAAATTATATACACAACGACAGAAACATTCTCCAATGAATTAATTTCAGCCATCAAGAACAAAACCCAGGAGGCATTTAAAGATAAGTACCGGAATATTGATATGCTCCTGATCGATGATATTCAGTTCATTGCCGGCAAAGACAGTACAATGGAAGAATTTTTCCATACATTTAACACACTGTATGAAAATAAAAAACAGATCGTTATTTCATCCGATAAACCGCCAAAAGATATTGTCGGTGTCGAAGATCGTCTGATCTCCCGATTCAAAGTCGGATTAACCGTTGATGTACAGCCACCGGATTATGAAACCCGTGTTGCTATCCTGGTAAAAAGAGCTGAACTTGAACATATTAATATAGAAGTAGATGCGCTTCATTATGTTGCTGATCATATCAGCTCCAATATCCGAGAACTTGAAGGCGCACTGCGCCAGATTTACAACTTTTCACGTCTGAAACACGCAGACAGAATTGATACCGATCTGGCCCGTGAAGCATTAAAGGATATTATTGCACCGGATGAAGCAAGACCGATCACTCCGGAAGTCATCATAGAGACAGTAACAGAGCACTATAATTATAAGGTAACAAAAGATGATATTCTTGGTAAAAACCGAAGCCGCGATATCTCTTATCCACGACAGATCTGTATGTATCTCTGTGAGAAATACACTGGGCTTTCATTAGCAGCGATCGGTGCTGCGTTGGGCAATAAAGATCATACAACGGTTCTTCATGGCATCAAGAAGATTAAGACTGACTTGGAGAAGGATGAGCAGTTACGCAGTACAATTGATATTATCACCAAGAAGTTAAACCCTCCAAAGTAGCATAAACTCTGGATAAAACGAGTTTTCCACCGAATTTCCACAGGAGTTATCCACAATTTGTTGATGGTTTATTTGCGTTGTGAATAACCTGTGGATAGTGCAGTGGACAAGCGGTGGATACTCATTTTTTACCTTTCCCGCGAAGCGGGACGCGATTTTAAAAATTGTGGAAAAATGCCATGTTATCCTATTTTTTTTCAACAGTTATTCACAGTGATTTCACTACCAGAAGTCAGCATTTATCACGGTTGTAGAGCTTATCCACAATATAAACGCCCCCTACAACTACTACAACATTATCATATATATATTTATGTATATGCACACCTCTCTTTTTTATGACTGTTAACTTTTGTGGATAACATCACCTTTATATAGAATATACGAAAGGACGTATCAACATATGAAAATCATTTGTAATAAATCAGCATTGCTTACCGGTGTCAACACTGTCTTAAAAGCAGTACCTGCAAGAACAACAATGCCTATTCTTGAATGTATACTGATTGATACAACATCAGGGGTCATTAAATTGACAGCCAATGATATGGATCTCGGTATTGAAACAACAGTTAACGGCGATGTCCTTGATAAAGGATGTATTGCTTTGGAGGCTAAACTGTTTTCTGAGATTGTGAGAAAACTCCCGGATAGTGAAGTTACCATTGAAACAGATGACAACAATAAGGCATTGATTAAATGTGAAAAAGCAAAATTTAATATCGCCGGAAAAGATGGTGAAGATTTTGTCGCATTGCCTGAAATAGAAAAGACCCATTTTATTACGCTTTCCCAGTTCTCATTAAAAGAAATTATTCGTCAGACGATTTTTTCAATTTCTGATAATGAAAGCAACCGAATGATGTCCGGTGAACTTTTACAGATTGATCAGGATCAGCTGCGTCTTGTTTCACTGGACGGTCAGAGAATTTCTATCCGTAAAATTTCACTTAAAGAATCATATGATCCGATCAAAGCAGTTATTCCTGGAAAAACCCTGAATGAGATCAGTAAGATTTTGTCCGGTGATATGGATGATGATGTCCGTATTTATTTTACAGACAGACATGTATTGTTTGAATTTGATCAGACAGTGGTTGTATCACGTCTGTTGGAAGGAGAATATTTCCAGATTGACAAGATGATTTCAAGTGATTACAATACCAAAATAACCATTAATAAGAAAGAGCTGCAGGGGTGTATTGAACGTGCGTCTCTTCTGATTCGTGAAAGTGAAAGAAAGCCAATTATTATCAACGTGACAGATGGTTCCATGGAGATGAAGATCCAGTCAGCCATGGGTTCCATGAATGAAGATATTGATATCAGCAAAGAAGGACGGGATATCATGATCGGATTTAATCCGAAGTTTATCCTGGATGCACTGCGTGTTATTGATGATGAGGAGATTACCATGTATCTGGTCAATCCAAAGGCACCTTTTATCATCAAAAACGATGAACAGTCTTATATCTACCTTGTTTTGCCAATCAGTTTCAACATGTAATTGTTCAGAGTCAAGCATCATTTCATAAAGCTGACATAAAATGTGTTGCATTTTGTCAGTTGCTTGACTCAAAATATACAGGAATAAATAAGGAGTAGAATGATGCAGACATTTGGATTAAAGGATGAACATATTAAACTTGGACAGCTTTTGAAAGCAACTGGTCTGGTAGGATCAGGCGTAGATGCCAAGATTGTTGTTCAGGAAGGACTTGTGAAAGTCAACGGTAAAGTTTGTTATATGCGCGGCAAAAAAATCGTGTCGGGTGATATTGTTGAATTTGAAAATGAAAAGATAGAAGTTGTATAGAGTATGTATGTAGAATCGCTGGCATTGGAGAATTACAGAAATTATGCGCATCTTTCAGTTAATTTAAGTCCGGGCATTAATATCTTTTTCGGAGATAATGCTCAGGGGAAGACGAATGTGCTGGAAGCACTTTATATGTGTGCGACAACAAAATCCCATAGAGGCAGCCGTGATCGTGAAATCATTCGGTTTGGTGAAGAAGAAGCCCATATTCGGATGCTGCTTTCAAAGGAGCATGTACGACACAAAATCGACGTGCATCTGAAGAAGAATAAATCAAAAGGGATTGCTATTGATGGTATTCCCATCAGAAAATCCGGGGAATTGTTTGGTCTTGTGCATATGATCTGTTTTTCACCGGAAGACCTGGCCATGATTAAAAATGGACCGGGGGAGAGACGACGTTTTCTCGATCTCGAATTATGTCAGCTGGATAAAGTTTATCTACATAATATTTCCAATTACAACAAAATTGTGAACCAGAGAAATAATCTTCTCAAGCAGATAGGTTTTGATTCTGCATTAAAGGATACACTTGATATATGGGATATGCAGATGGTGAATTATGGCAGAAAAGTCATTGAGACAAGAAGACTGTTTATTGCGCAGTTGAATGAATGGCTGGAGCAGATTCACGGAAGGCTCACCGGCAACAGAGAAAAGCTTCGGCTTGTTTATCAGCCGAGTACGGAGCCGGAGGATTTCGAGCGTGTACTGTTATCCAAAAGAGATCAGGATATCCGGATCAAAATGTCAGGAACAGGACCGCACAGAGATGATTTTCTGTTTATGGTCGGAGAAGTGGATATTCGCAAATTTGGTTCACAGGGGCAGCAGAGGACAGCAGCATTGTCCTTGAAGCTGGCTGAGATTGAACTTGTGCGTCAGAGTATCGGGGACGAGCCGGTATTATTGCTGGATGATGTTTTGTCGGAACTTGATAGTTCCAGACAGAATTATCTTCTGGACTGCATTAAAGATATTCAGACCGTGATCACGTGTACGGGTTTGGACGAATTTGTCAATCACAGATTTAACATAGACCGCATTTTTAAAGTGACGGATGGAACAGTTGATTTTGTCAATGAGGTAGTAGGATAAAGCAGGAGGTTTGAGATATGAGTGAAGGATACGGCGCAAGTCAGATTCAGATATTGGAAGGGCTTGAGGCAGTTAGAAAGAGACCGGGTATGTATATTGGCAGTACCTCAGCGAAGGGACTTCATCATCTGGTATATGAGATTGTTGACAATTCCGTCGATGAGGCCCTTGCCGGTTACTGTGATCATATTGAGGTGACCATTAATAAAGACAATTCCATTACAGTTGTCGACAACGGACGTGGTATACCGGTCGGTATACAAGCGAAAGCCCATAAACCGGCGGTAGAAGTTGTATTTACCATTCTTCATGCCGGCGGTAAATTCGGCGGCGGCGGATATAAGGTATCCGGCGGACTTCATGGTGTCGGTGCATCGGTTGTTAATGCCCTGTCCGAATGGCTTGAAGTCAATGTTTATGTAGATGGTTATGAATATTATCAGCGTTATGAACGCGGTAAAGTCATGTGTGAACTGCAGAAGATCGGTCCGACAGAGAAGAGAGGAACAACGGTCCATTTCCTGCCGGATAAAGAAATATTTGAAGAAACAGTTTTTGATTATAAAGTACTGAAACAGCGTCTGAGAGAAATTGCTTTTCTGACAAAGGGACTTCGTATCTCTCTGACAGATGTCCGTGAGGAAGAGCCAATTTTGTCCTCTTTCCACTATGAAGGCGGTATCCGCGAGTATGTGGCTTATCTGAATAAGGCCAATACACCGCTGTATGATGAGATTATTTACTGTGAAGGTGAAAAAGACGGCGTACTTGTGGAAGTTGCACTTCAGCATAATGACGGCTACAATGAAAATGTTTATAGTTTCGTCAATAATATTACGACGCCTGAAGGCGGTACCCATCTTGTGGGTATGCGAAGTGCATTGACCAAGACATTTAATGATTATGCCAGAAAGAATAAGCTTCTGAAAGACAACGAACAGAGTCTGACAGGTGAAGATATCCGTGAAGGCCTGACGGCCATTGTCAGCATCAAGATCGGGGAGCCTCAGTTTGAAGGTCAGACAAAGCAGAAACTGGGCAACTCCGAAGCAAGAGGAGCCGTTGAGAGTATTGTCAGCGACAAGCTTAGTGTATTTCTTGAGCAGAATCCGGCCATCGGCAAGCTGATTGTGGAGAAATCTGTCATGGCACAGAGAGCCAGAGATGCAGCAAGAAAAGCCAGAGATTTGACAAGAAGAAAAGGTGCATTAGACAGTATGAGTCTTCCGGGCAAACTGGCAGACTGTTCAGATAAAGATCCGGCGAAATGTGAGATTTACATTGTCGAGGGTGATTCCGCCGGCGGTTCTGCAAAGACAGCACGTTCAAGAGCCACACAGGCTATTCTGCCTCTGAGAGGTAAGATTTTGAATGTCGAAAAAGCACGTCTGGATAAGATTCTTGTCAACAATGAGATTAAAGCCATGATCACGGCTTTTGGTACAGGTATCCATGAAGATTTTGATATCACCAAGCTGCGTTATCATAAGATTATTATCATGACGGATGCCGATGTGGATGGTGCCCATATCAGTACACTGCTTCTGACATTCCTTTATCGCTTTATGCCGGATCTGATCCGTGAAGGTTATGTTTATCTTGCAAAGCCGCCGCTTTATAAGATTGAGCGAAACAAAAAGGAATGGTATGCTTACAGTGATGATGAATTGAACGCGATCCTGACAGAAATCGGTCGTGATCAGAATAACAAGATCCAGCGTTACAAAGGTTTGGGTGAGATGGATGCGGAACAGCTTTGGGAG
The DNA here is from genome assembly GCF_023656595.1 of Coprococcus intestinalis. NCBI lineage: Bacteria > Bacillati > Bacillota > Clostridia > Lachnospirales > Lachnospiraceae > Coprococcus > Coprococcus intestinalis. The sequence continues at coordinate 101,228 of NZ_JAMOKJ010000016.1, forward strand.
ACAACCATGGACCCTGAAAGACGTATTCTGATGCGTGTTTCCATGGATGATGCTGAAAAAGTCAGCATCGATGAGACGTTCAGCGTCCTGATGGGTGACAAAGTAGAGCCGAGACGTGAATTTATAGAGAAGAATGCAAAATATGTCAGAAATCTGGATATATAGTAAAGGTTCTGCGTTAAGAATTATGGAGGAAGAGAATGGACGATAAGATTTTCGATAAGATTCATGAGGTCGATCTGAAGGAAAGAATGGAAACCTTCTATATCGACTATGCCATGAGCGTTATTGCATCCCGTGCTCTGCCGGATGTCCGAGACGGTTTGAAACCGGTACAGAGACGAATACTTTACGCAATGATAGAGCTGAATAATGGTCCTGACAAGCCGCATCGTAAATGTGCGCGTATTGTCGGTGATGCAATGGGTAAATATCATCCGCATGGTGATTCATCCATCTACGGTGCACTGGTCAATATGGCTCAGGACTGGTCAACAAGATATCCGCTGGTAGATGGCCACGGCAACTTTGGCTCCATGGATGGCGACGGCGCCGCAGCCATGCGATACACTGAGGCACGTCTCAGCAAAATTTCCATGGAAATGATGGCAGATATCAACAAGGACACTGTTGATTTTCAGCCGAACTTTGATGAGACAGAGAAAGAGCCGGTTGTACTGCCGTCCAGATATCCAAATCTGCTGGTGAATGGTACAACAGGTATCGCTGTTGGTATGGCGACAAATATTCCGCCGCACAATTTGCGTGAAACCATTGACGGTGTTATCAAGATCATTGATAATCGTGTGGAAGAAAATCGTGAGACAACCATCGAAGAACTGATGGAGATAATCAAGGGACCGGACTTCCCGACAGGTGCCATGATCCTTGGCAAAAACGGTATCAATCAGGCTTACCGTACCGGCCGCGGCAAATTAAAAGTAAGAGCAGTGACGGATATCGAGACAATGCCGAATGGCCGTCATCGTATTGTAGCCACAGAGCTGCCTTATATGGTCAACAAGGCAAAACTCATTGAAAAAATTGCCGAGCTGGTAAAAGATAAACGGATTGAAGGGATTTCTGATCTTCGAGATGAATCCAGCCGTGAAGGCCTTCGTGTCGTGATTGAACTGAAAAAGGATGCTAATCCGAATGTTGTACTGAACCAGCTGTATAAACATACCCAGCTGCAGGATACGTATGGTGTGATCATGTTGGCGCTTGTTAATAATCAGCCGATGATCCTGAATCTGAAACAGATGCTTGAACTGTATCTGAAGCATCAGGAAGAAGTTGTGACACGAAGAACACGTTTTGAATTAAATAAAGCGGAAGAACGTGCACATATTTTACAGGGCTTATTAATTGCTCTTGACCATATTGATGAGGTTATCAGCATTATCCGTTCATCGAAAAATGTTGCAGAGGCCAAAACACGGCTGATGGAAACATTTGGTCTGACTGAGGTTCAGGCTCAGGCCATCGTTGATATGCGTCTGAGAGCTTTGACAGGTCTGGAAAGAGAAAAGATTGAGAACGAATACAATGAACTGATGAAGCGAATCGGCGAATTAAAAGCAATCCTTGCGGATGAAAAACTGCTTCTCGGCGTGATCCGCGAAGAAATTAAGCTTATCCGTGATAAATATGGTGATGACAGAAAAACATCCCTGGGTGTGGATGATGACGAAATTACCGTTGAAGATCTGATCAAACGCGAAAATACAGTCATTGCCATGACTCAGCTGGGGTATATTAAACGTATGACCATGGATAACTTCAGAAGTCAGAACCGCGGTGGCCGAGGCATTAAAGGTATGACGAAGCTGGATGAAGACTGCATTACAGAGTTGATGATGGCAAACACCCATGATTATGTTCTGTTCTTCACTAATAAAGGCCGTGTATTCAGACTGAAAGGCTATGAGATTCCGGAGGCATCCCGTATTGCCAGAGGTACAGCACTGATCAATCTGCTGCAGCTTGAGCCGGGTGAAAAGGTAACAGCAACCATTCCGCTTGAAAAATATGAGAATGACAAATATCTTTTCATGGCTACAAAGAACGGTATGGTCAAGAAGACGTCTATCATGGAATACATCAATGTCCGTAAGACAGGCCTTCTGGCTATCGGTCTGCGTGAAGATGATGAACTGATCGAAGTTAAGGTAACAGATGAGTCTGATTTGATTTATCTTGTTTCCCAGAAGGGTATGAGTATCTGCTTCAAGCAGGATAATGTTCGTGCAACAGGCCGTACTTCTATGGGCGTGATCGGCATGGATCTGGATGCGGATGATCTGATTGTCGGCATGCAGGTCAGCAGCCAGGGCGAAGCAGTGCTTATCGTATCCGAAAAAGGTCTCGGAAAGCGAACCATGTTGGAAGAATTTAATGTTCAGAATCGCGGCGGCAAGGGCCTTAAATGCTATAAGATCACAGATAAGACAGGTCTTGTTGTGGGCGTAAAATGTGTCAACGCAGAAGATGAGCTGATGATCATTACAACCGGCGGTATCATTATCCGTATGCCGGTAGAAGGCATTTCTATTTTGAAGCGTATCACTTCAGGGGTTAAACTGATCCAGCTGGATGAAGGCTCTGTAGTTGCAAGTATTGCAAAGATCCGTGAAGATATGAAAGACGATGAGGAGACTTCAGACGAACAGTCAGAAGAGGCCGGGATGATAGAAGAAGTTTTAGAGACCGATTCAGTGGATAATTCTGAGGAAAATGAAACAGAATAGTTGGATGAATGGTTCTGATTGTGGATAAGTCCTCTGAAAAAAATCAGAAATGTGGAAAAAGGGCCGCAGCATCGTGAAAAAATGCTGCGGCCCTTTGTTTTTTGTATTAACAGTGAAAGCAAAGCATAGCATAGGCTACCTTTGGAGATAATGGCTGATCAATGCGTATGCGCATCGATATATTCAGTTCGCGTCTTTGAATAAATAATCTTTTGACTGCTGTAAAGACCATAGTATCCGGACAGCATATAACTGACAGCAATGGTAATCAGATAATAGGGCATCCCTTCAAAGCCAAACAGTTCGAAGGAAATCAGCAAGGAGGTAATCGGGCTGTTGGTCACACCGCAGAACACACCGACCATACCGCAGCCGGCGCAGAGAGCAGCAGGAAGACCGAGGATTGGACCGATTACACAGCCCAGAGTGGCACCGATAAAGAACGAAGGAACGATTTCACCGCCTTTAAATCCGGCACCCAGGGTAGCTGCTGTAAAAATAATCTTCATCATAAACGCCCATGGCGGAACAGAGCCTTCAAAGCAGCGAGCAATCATCGGCATGCCGGCACCATTGTAATCATTGGTATGTAAAAGCAGTGTCAGAAGAACAACAATTAAACCGCCGACAAAAACGCGAAGATACGGGTTGGCAATGTATTTCTTGTATGTATGCTCGGAAAGATGCAGGGCAATGCAGAAGACAACACTGATGGCGGCAAAAGCAGCTGCAGCAAGAATTATCTGACCGACGGTAAGGGCTGTCAGAGCCGGGAGATCCGTAATCGGAAAAACTTCCGGCATAGCGCCAAAATGTCTGGCCAGCATGGAAGCTGTCAGAGATGAAATAACACATGGTACCAAGGCAGAATAATGCATAATGCCGACGCTGATGACTTCCATAGAAAATACTGCGGCAGCCATCGGGGTACCGAATACAGCTGAGAAGCAGGCACTCATGCCGCACATAATCATCAGTTTCTTATCTTTTTCATCAAAATGAAAGGTCTGAGCCAGAAAATCACCGAGACTTCCGCCAATCTGCAGGGCAGCACCTTCACGACCGGCCGAACCGCCGAACAGATGGGTGATCAGCGTTGATACTAAGATTAGAGGTGCTACTTTAACAGAAATATGGTTGTCCGACTGGATGGAGGACAGAACCAGATTGGTTCCGGTATTGTTGTACTGACCGCTTACCCTGTAGAGAAAAATAATCAGCAGACCGGCAAAGGGTAGCAGGTAAATGAGTATGGGGTGAGCGGTTCGGCAGCCGGTCACAAAACTCATGGCATAATAAAAAAGTGTTCCGACGGCTCCAACGAGAAGGCCTGTAAAGACGGCCGTAATCAGCCAGCGGATCAGTAAGATGACATTTTTTACAGATGGGGTAAAAAATGTTTTTAAATGTTCGATGTGGTCCTTGAAATTCATCGTTTTATCTCCTGTTAAAGATTTAGTAAAGATAATTTGTAACTGTTCAGAGCCAAGCTCTGAACAGTTACGATAATTTTATTATAGTGATTGTTGCACTGAAATGCAAGAAAATAAGGGGTTTTGAGCTTATTGACATCAAAAAAACGTCATTATATAATAAATTTATCTGCTTAAAAAGTTACGGAGGAAGCTATGAGAGAAATCAGTTGTAATGCGATTATCAGCAGTATCAAAGAAATGTGTATTCAGGCCACCCATTATTTGTCAGATGACATGAAGTCTGCACTTTACAAAGGTGTGGAGAAGGAAGAATCTCCGCTCGGACGTCAGATTCTGGAGCAGTTGTGCGAAAATTTGACGATTGCAGGGGAAGATATGATCCCAATTTGTCAGGATACGGGCATGGCTGTTGTTTTTGTTGAAATCGGGCAGGAAGTACATATTACGGATGGTGGTCTTGAGGATGCCATCAATGAGGGCGTCAGACAGGGATATGTTGAAGGCTATCTGAGAAAGTCTGTTGTCAGTGATCCGATTGAAAGAGTGAATACTCAGGATAACACACCGGCTATCATTCATTATTCTATTGTTCCGGGCGATAGATTCAGAATCACATTGGCACCGAAAGGATTCGGAAGCGAGAATATGAGCCGCGTTGTCATGCTGAAACCGGCAGATGGTATAGAAGGTGTGAAGAAAGTAATTTTAGAGACAGTTGATCTGGCAGGACCGAATGCCTGTCCGCCGATGGTGATCGGTGTTGGTGTCGGTGGTGATTTTGAAAAATGTGCCATCATGGCCAAGCATGCATTGACACGAGCAGCAGGTGAACATTCCTCTGTACCTTATGTACGTGCATTGGAGGAAGAGATGTTGGATAAGGTGAACCGACTTGGAATCGGACCGGGTGGTTTAGGCGGAACAGTGACGGCATTTGCAGTGAATATCGAGACATATCCGACGCATATTGCAGGACTGCCGGTAGCAGTTAATATATGCTGTCATGTGAATCGACATGTGACAAAAGAATTATAGGAGGCGGTGATAATGGACAGACATATAAAGGCACCATTAAATGATGATGAAGTGAAGATACTGAAAGCCGGAGATTATGTATATATATCAGGTACCATTTATACGGCCAGGGATGCAGCACATAAGAGAATGTATGAAGCCCTTCAGAATGGGCAGGAAGTACCGATGCCCCTGAAGAATAATATTGTTTATTACATGGGACCGTCACCGGCCAGAGAAGGACGTCCGATTGGTTCGGCCGGACCGACAACCAGCAGCAGAATGGATAAGTATGCACCACTTCTCATGGACCAGGGATTAAAGGGTATGATCGGAAAAGGAAAGCGTTCTGCAGAAGTTCGGGAAGCAATTGTGAGAAATGGCGCTGTTTATTTTGCAGCAGTCGGAGGGGCAGGCGCACTTTTATCTAAAGCAGTTAAAAAGGCAGAAGTGATTGCTTATGATGACCTAGGAACAGAGGCAATCAGGAAACTGGAAGTGGAGAATCTTCCTGCAATCGTGGTCATTGACAGCGAAGGCAGTTACTTATATGAAGACGTAGCAAAAAAATATCGAAAAATTTAAAAAAGTTGTTGACAAAAGGTTACAGTACCTGTATAATAACAAATGCTCACTGCAATGACGGTGAGGACTGGAGAAATACTCAAGAGGCCGAAGAGGCGCCCCTGCTAAGGGTGTAGGTCGGGCAACCGGCGCGAGGGTTCAAATCCCTCTTTCTCCGCTGGAACATTTCCAGAAAACTTTGAAAAAACTTTTTAAAAATAAATTAAAAAAGTGCTTGACAAAGTTTGAAAGAAATGATATCCTATAACGGTCGGTGCAAAACACTGACTAAGAGAAAAGAACATTGATAACTAAATAATAAAACAATCCCGAAAATTCCTAAAAAGAATTTTTAAGAACACAAACCAAAGTAAAACGGGAAGAGATAACAGCTAGCTGTGAATCTTAACCAAAATCAAACATGAGAGTTTGATCCTGGCTCA
>NZ_JAMOKJ010000017.1:0-62556 GCF_023656595.1 Coprococcus intestinalis
GAGCCATGTTTATATAAAGAATTATAAAGTAAAAATAGGAAGAATTAAATTCCACATTTGAAAGCAGGGTGATTTGCAGGATTAAATTCCACAGAGGGGTGGAATTTAACTTTGCAATTGAGTCCTTTGTCTGATAAGCTGGGAAGAAGAATTTCAGTGTTGATTGGTGCAGCATCCTATGTTATCTTTTTTATAGGCATCGCATTTTCACCGAATATTCAGGTGGCCTATGTGGCAGCAGTCCTTGGCGGAGTTCAAACAGGTCCGTTTCCTGGTGATCTACCCGGCGATTTCCGTTGTCATGTTGGTTCTGGTTTACCTGGTGAAAACACCGATGATCTGCTTCGTGGGAGCATTTGTGATCGGTTATGCAACTGCAGGCGGTGTCCTTCAGATGGCAACAGCAACAGTGAATGATCTGTTCCCGAATATCAAGGGGATCATTACCAGTCTGGTCATGATCGCATCCAGTCTGTGCAACTATACAATTTTAAGTGCGGCAGCGAAAATATCATCCATGCAGGTGATCATGATGAACATTGTTATTACCGTTATCGGCGTGCTGCTGGCAGTTTTTGTCAATGTGAGATACGGAAGTCTTTTAGCGAAGACAGAACAATAAAAAAGAGGAGTCTGAGAGTATGAAAGCAGTAGAAGTTAGAAATATTAAAATCGGCGAAGGTATTCCGAAAATCTGTGTGCCAATCGTCGGTGTGACAAAAGAAGACATTATCAATGAAGCTAAAACATTTGAAAATATTCCGGTAGATGTTGTTGAGTGGCGTGTAGACTGGTTTGAAAATGTTTTTGATATTGAAAAAGTGAAGGATGTGCTGACAGACCTTCGCCAGGTTTTAACAGATACACCGATTCTTTTTACTTTCCGTACATCCAAAGAGGGCGGCGAAAAGGCCATTGAAGCAGCAGATTATGCAAAACTGAACAAGGAAATCGCAGCGACAGGCAATGTGGACCTGGTGGATGTGGAAGCCTTTACAGGGGATGAAGTGGTGAAAGAGATTATTGAAGCAGCCCATGCCTGCGGCGTCAAAGTTGTTGCTTCCAACCATGATTTTGACAAGACACCGGATAAGGATGATATCGTTGGCCGTCTTCGCAAAATGCAGGATCTTGGCGCAGACATTCCAAAGATTGCGGTGATGCCTCAGAGCAAACTGGATGTACTGACACTGCTTTCTGCAACAGAAGAGATGAACAGACTGTATGCGGACAGACCGATCATTACGATGTCTATGGCAGGTACAGGTGTGATCAGCCGTCTTTGCGGTGAAGTATTCGGTTCTGCACTGACATTTGGTGCAGCAGGCAAAGCCTCTGCTCCGGGACAGATGGGTGTGAACGACCTGAATACTGTATTAAATCTGCTTCACAAGAGTCTGTAAGTCTGCTTCACAGCGAATCAACAGGCTGTATTGAACAATTAACAGGCTGCACAGCCGGTTTATGATGTCATTGGGGCGCAGGTTGACAAAGATATTGTCACAGTGTATCTGTCAGATTAAAAATTCTCCCGACAAAAGTTTGAAAAAACCATCGGAAACGGTGTATAATATAACAGATCATAAATACTCACTGCCTTTTAATACAGATCAGACGATGAGTGTATTTTAAATCAGTGAAAATCAGACAGAGGGGAAGTATTATGGAAGAACAGTTAAACATGATGCGCCGCGGCAGACAGTTCAAACAGCTAATGAACAAGAAGATGGACGGCATCATTCGGGAATATGATGTGAAGCGGGTGGAAATCGAGATTCTGCGTTTTCTGGCTATGTCCGGTGAGCGGAATACGGCAGCAGATATTCATCGTTATCTTGATTTGAATAAAGGGCAGATTTCAAAGACCCTGGAACATCTGTGTACCATGCATTATCTGGAGAGCATGCCAGATAAGAAGGACAGGCGTTATATGCATTATATATTGTCAGAGGAGGCAAAAGAGCTGGTGAGGCGCATCAATGCTATATGGGATGATATGCATCAGCAGATCATGTCCGGTATTCAGGCAGAGGATAGAGCGATTTTCAATAAAGTATTAAAGCATGCAATGGCGAATATGGAGAGAATGATTGATGAGGCATCTGTATAATCCGGAAAAGAAAAAATCTAAAAAAAATATAAAAAGCCTTGACATATTCTTTATTCGTACTATAATAGTTTAAAAATAAACGGTTTAATATCAAACAGTTTATGGTGATAAAATACTTCAGCAGCACTGAAGTATTTTTATTCATTTAAATCTGGCACTCTGGTTAGATGAGTGCTGATAATGAATACGTTTTAATAGAAATATGCAATGACATCAAAGGAGAAGTGCAGTAATGATCAAATTATTAAAGAAATTGACAAAGAAAGATATGGCACTGGCTGGACTTGCCTTTCTTTTGATTCTGGCACAGGTTTATCTGAACCTGACCATGCCGGATTATATGTCCGACATGACAGTGCTTGTTCAGACAGAGGGAAGTGCCATGGCAGATATACTTGCAGCGGGAGGCAAGATGCTGCTCTGTGCGGTGGGCTCACTTTTGACGGCAGCCTGTATTGCTGTCTGCGCGGCAAAGATTTCAGCAAATTTTTCAGCCAACCTGCGAGGACAGGTATTTAACAGAGTGCAGTCATTTTCAATGGAAGAGATCGGACGTTTTTCAACATCCAGTCTGATCACACGTTCAACCAATGATATTACCCAGGTTCAGATGGTATTGGTGTTGGGATTGGAAGTTTTTCTGAAGGCACCAGTGACAGCTGTGTGGGCCATCTGTAAGATTGCCGGAAAGAGCTGGCAGTGGACGGCGACAACAGGCATCGCAGTTATTATACTGCTGTGCATTGTCGGAACCTGTGTTATGGTGGCAATGCCGAAGTTCAGAAAGCTGCAGATTCTAACAGATAACATCAACCGGGTGACGCGTGAGAATCTGACAGGGCTTCGTGTTGTCCGTGCCTATAATGCGGAGAATTATCAGGAGACCAAGTTTGAAAAGGCCAATGATGAACTGAAGCGTACACAGCTTTTTGCCAACAGAACCATGACGATTCTGATGCCGGGTATCATGCTTGTCATGAATGGTCTGACACTGGCGGTTTACTGGGTAGGTGCTTATCTGATCAATGATGCGGGTATGCAGGATAAGCTGACATTATTCTCGGATATGATTGTCTTTTCACAGTATGCGATGCAGGTTGTGATGGCTTTCATGATGCTGGTTATGATCTTTGTGCTGGTACCCCGTGCATCCGTTGCTGCAAAGCGTATCAATGAGGTACTGGATACAGAACCGGCCATTGAGGATGGTGCGAAGACAGAAGCCAAGGCGGGTATGACCGGTGAAGTAGAGTTTCGTCATGTCAGCTTCAAATATCCGGATGCAGAGAAGAATGTGCTGGAAGACATTACATTTACAGCTCATAAGGGAGATACGGTGGCTTTCATCGGTTCTACCGGCTGTGGTAAGAGTACGGTTATCAACCTGATTCCGAGATTTTATGATGCAACGGAAGGTGAAGTGCTGGTTGACGGCATGAATGTGAAAGAATATACCCAGGAAGCATTGAGAAACAGAATCGGTTATGTATCCCAGAAGGCGATTCTCTTCTCCGGCACGGTTGCAGGCAATGTGGCTTATGGTGAAAACGGCGGCAAGCCTGAGGACAGAGAAGACATTATCGATGCTGTCCATACAGCTCAGGCGGATGAATTTGTAGAGAAACTGCCGGATACCTATGATGGTTTTGTAGCCCAGGGCGGTTCGAATCTCTCCGGCGGTCAGAAACAGCGTCTTTCTATTGCCAGAGCTATTTGCCGTCATCCGGAGATTATGATCTTCGATGATTCCTTCTCGGCACTGGATTATAAGACCGACCGAATTTTAAGAAAGGCACTGGATGAAAAGTGCGGTGATACAACCCGATTGATCGTTGCACAGAGAATCGGCACTATCCGCGATGCAGACAAGATCATTGTTCTGGATGAAGGCAGGATCGCAGGAATGGGTACCCATGATGAACTGATGAAGAATTGTGAAGTTTATCGTCAGATTGCTTTCTCTCAGCTTTCAAAGGAGGAACTGGCATAATGGAAAATAGAAATAACAGAGGTGGGATGCGGGGCCCTGGCATGGGCAGACGTCCTGCAGAGAAATCAAAAGATTTTAAAGGAACATGGATGAAGATCATCCGTTATTGCAAACGTTATCTGGCAGTGATCGTTGTTGCTCTGATCTGTGCCGTGGCCGGTACGATTCTGACAATCCTCGGTCCGGATAAATTGTCAGATTTGACAAAGGTGATTACAGAGGGCATAGCGACAGGTATTGATATGGAACGTGTCAAGTCCATCGGTCTGACATTGGTGGCTTTTTATGTGGGCAGTGCGATTTTGTCTTTTGGACAGCAGTTCATTATGGCCACGGTCACACAAAATGTGACAAAGCAGCTGCGAAGCGATATTTCGGTCAAGATCAATCGTCTGCCGATGGCCTATTACAATAAGACATCTACAGGTGATGTGCTTTCAAGAGTCACCAATGATGTGGATATGATTTCTCAGTCTATGAACCAGAGTATCGGCAACCTGGTGTCAGCGGTAGCCTTGTTCTTTGGGTCTTTAATCATGATGTTTAAGACCAATGTGATCATGACGCTGACAGCAGTGATCGCAACTATGATCGGTTTCGGACTGATGTCACTGATCACAAGTCATTCACAGAAATATTTCTCAAGGCAGCAGGCAAATCTCGGTGCATTAAATGGTCATATTGAAGAGATTTATTCCGGACATACAGTTGTCAAAGCCTATAACGGTGAAAAAAATGCCAAAAAAGTATTTGATGAACTGAATAATAACCTGAGAGACAGCGCTTTTAAGGCACAGAGCCTTTCCGGTCTGATGCAGCCTTTGATGGCCTTTATCGGCAATTTTGGTTATGTGGCTGTCTGTGTGATGGGTGCTGTGCTGACAATGAAAGGCTATATCGGATTTGAAGTCATTGTTGCATTTATGATGTATATCCGTTTGTTTACCCAGCCCCTTGCGCAGATCGCACAGGCAACTCAGTCCCTGCAGTCTGCGGCAGCAGCCGGTGAGCGTGTATTTGCTTTCCTTGGGGCAGAGGAAATGTCCGATGAAAGCGATAAAACAGAGAAGCTTGGCAAAGCAGAAGGTTATGTGGATTTTGAGCATGTCAAATTCGGCTATGAAGACACAGACAAGATCATTATTCATGATTTTTCAGCCAAGGCAAAACCGGGACAGAAGATCGCGATTGTCGGTCCGACAGGTGCCGGCAAGACGACACTGGTGAATCTGCTGATGCGTTTCCATGAGATCCAGAGCGGCGATATCAAGATCGACGGTATTTCCACCCGGGATATGAAGCGTGAAGAAGTACGTTCCCAGTTCTGTATGGTGCTTCAGGATACATGGCTTTTTGAGGGCACAGTCAGAGAAAACCTGGTGTACAATACAGAGAATGTTTCAGAAGAGAAGATAGAGGCAGCATGTAAAGCCGTAGGCCTGGATCACTTTATCCGAACACTGCCGCATGGCTATGATACGATCCTTAATGATCAGGTGAGTCTGTCACAGGGGCAGAAACAGCAGCTGACCATCGCCAGAGCCATGATTGCGGATAAACCAATGCTGATTCTTGATGAAGCCACAAGTTCCGTGGATACAAGAACTGAGCTTCAGATTCAGAAAGCCATGGATGCGTTGATGCAGAATCGTACATCTTTCGTGATTGCTCATCGTTTGTCCACGATTAAAAATGCCGACCTGATCCTTGTACTGAAGGACGGCGATATTATCGAAAGCGGCAATCATGAGGAACTGCTGGCAAAAGGCGGTTTCTATGCGGATCTGTACAACAGCCAGTTTGATCAGGCGTCATAAGGCAGCATAAGAAGGAAGGCGAGTCGGATGAAGTACCAGTATATAACAATAGAAAGAGAATTTGGCAGCGGCGGCACCAGAATTGGTGAGTTGCTGGCAAAAGAATGCAAAATGCCATGTTACGGCAGAGAAATTCTTGAGTGTGTTGCCAGGAAATATGATATTTCCGTGGAACAGATTGAACAGTATGAGGAGGGCGTGACCAACAGCTTTCTCTATACGGTGTTTGTAATGAGCAAAGCCCAGTCAGGGGATATGAACATGCTTTCGGATGAAGGCAAGGTTTATCTGGCAGAGCAGGCTGCTATTCAAAGTCTGGCACAGAATGGTTCTGCAGTATTTATGGGACACTGTGCCAGTGAAGCTTTAAAAGACCGCAAAGGTGTGGTGAAAGTATTCATTCATGCGGATGATGCTTTCAAGCAGAAGAGAATCCAGGAGGATTACCAGATTTCTCCAAATCGGATGGAGTTTCTCCGCAAGAAATATGACAAAAAGAGAGCCAACTATTACAGAGCCAATACCATGAAGCGATGGGATGATTACCGCAATTATGATATCGTGCTGAATTCCGGAAAATTGGGAATAGAGGGCTGTGTGAAAGTGCTGAAAGGCCTGCTGGTTTAATTGTTATACGGATGATTAATTGGACTATGGCTGGAAATTTCGAAAGAATGCTGAATTTACGGAACTGCCATGTCAATGTAATTAAACATCAATGTCCGTTATGCGTAAAAAGCAGAAAATGACTTGACAACCGGGTGAAGTTTCAGTATGATAAAGTCAGTTTATACGACTGACGGAAGTGGAATTGACCACAGGAAGTATGAATGGATTTGAATGCCGACCGTCTGGGCAGTGATGCTCAGCGGCCGGCTTTTTTTACGCGAGCAACGAGCTAAAGTCCGTGCTTGTAGGCGGAGTGGCATGAAGTCCTGGGGCAGTTGACGATTTCAGTTGAATTTGGTTGACACCGGAGCATTACAGAAATTCAATGAGAATTTGGAGGTACAGAGTATGAGAAAGTATGTGAGATTATTTGCCCTGGCTGTGCTGGCGGGTGCTGCCATCGGAATAGGCGGTATTGTGTTTTTATCTTTGGAAAATAAGATTGTGGGGGCGTTGATGTTTACGGCGGGGCTGTATTCTATCTGTGTGCATGGTCTGAACCTGTTCACGGGTAAAGTCGGCTATGCGGTGGAACAGCCAAAATCCTATATCATTGATCTGGTCATTATCTGGGTGGGTAATCTGGCCGGTGCATGGCTGGCGGCCATGGGGGTGCTTGGCAGTAGGATTAACGGCATTTCCGAAAAGGCTCAGAGTATGTGTCAGATCAAAGTGGATGACAGTCTCATCAGTCTGTTTATCCTTGGTATTTTCTGCGGTGCACTGATGTACATTGCAGTGGAAGGCTATAAACAGACAAAAAATCCATTGATTTTGTTCGTTTGTGTGGCAGGATTCATTCTTTGCGGATTCGAGCATTGCATTGCGGATATGTTCTATGTGTCAGTGGCGCAGATGTGGTCCACAAGAGCATTTCTGTGCGTGGTTGTGATCAGCCTTGGAAATGCAGTGGGCGGGATGCTGATTCCAGCGTGTAAGAAGATATAAGCCGCTATGTAATTTATGAGTGACTGATAAATTAGATAATTACTTTTAACAGAATCACCTTCAGACTATAATGGAGTCATAGTTTGAAGGTGATTTTTGGTTGTCATGGGCGTTTACCTGGCAAAACCGATTGCTGATACCATTGCCGTGTGCACAACGGCATCGATGTTTTATGTTTATTATCGGAAACTGAAAGCAGCAGATTTGGCTGAGAAAGAAAATATTGTATAGATAGAGTCGGAAGTGGTTGAGGAGAAAACAATACAGGAAGAGAAAAGAATTTTAAATGTATTACGGATTTTGGTGGATAAACTAAGGACGTTGTTCAGAATTTGAAATATTTGAGGGGATGAGTCAGGCTTGGGTGAAATAAATTGACTTCATTCTCTGGCTTGCTTATAATATAAATTAAATAACTGACAAAAATAGATGAAGCAGAACGTATAATGGATATGAATTTTAGGTTAAGAGGGAAGTGAGTAAATTGTTAGATCAATTTCTCAATAGAATTGTAAAGCAGATTGAGGAATATAGCGGAAAGAATTGGCTGGATGAATGTGCAGAATAATTAGATTTAGATAAGGAAGTAACCAATATGTGCGGCAGATATTATATTGATACTAATTGGCTGGATGAAATTGGTAATGTGGTACATAGTTTTGACATAGACTGGAAAATCTGTAAAGAACAGTTTCAAGGCGATATCTTGCCAACAAACACAGCACCGATTATAGAGAAAACTGAGCATGGCTTGCAGCTGTCACTTTGTAAATGGGGATTCCCCCTGCAAAAGGGAAAAAATCTGGTCATTAATGCAAGAGCAGAAACAGTTCTGGACAAGCCCTCTTTCAGTAATGGTATTTGGTATCATCGGATTGTGATTCCGGCCAGTGGATTCTATGAATGGAATCGTTTAAGAGAAAAGAACACATTTACCAGATCAGATGCGTCGGTACTATATTTAGCCGGTTTCTGTGACTGGTTTGACAATGAGCGGAGATTTGTGATTCTGACCACTGCGGCGAATGAATCAATGCTCAAAGTCCATGATCGAATGCCGTTGATTTTGGAGAAAGAACAGCTGGAAGATTGGTTTGATAATGAAAAGATGCAGGTCATTCTGCGTCAGGAACCGGTGATGCTGAAGAGACAGGCCGAATATGAGCAGCTGAGTTTATTTTCATAAAATGTTAATTTAGAGGAAAAGGGGCAAAAAAGTAATGCAGATATTTGTTGATGCGGATGCATGCCCGGTGGTTGCTATTGTAGAGAAAGTTGCAAAAATGCATGCAGTGCCGGTAACATTGCTGTGTGATACGAATCACGTATTATCATCTGGTTACAGCAAAGTTATTGTTGTCGGAGCCGGAGCGGATGCGGTGGATTATAAGCTGATCAGTATCTGCCGAAAGGGAGATATTGTTGTATCTCAGGATTATGGTGTGGCAGCAATGGCATTGGGAAAAGGAGCGTATGCCATTCATCAATCCGGTAAATGGTACACCAATGACAACATTGATCAGATGTTGATGGAACGCCATTTGAACAAAAAAGCCAGAAGAAGTACGCATAAGAGCCACATGAAAGGACCAAGGAAGATAACACCAGAGGATGATGAGCGGTTTGCACAGTCCTTTGAGAAAATGGTTTTGATGGCACAGAAAAATGAAGATTGAAGGACATGGACAGCGAATAGCCCGGATAGAAACGATTAATTATGCATATGTATTGCATAAAACATGCCTAAATCAATTAAAATATGTATAATTTTACAAAATCAATGAATAACACTTGCATAATTCAAAAAATGAGTGTATACTTATACACAGTTTCGATTTTGAGCCGTTCTTTGTTAATAGGATGGCTTAGCTGATCAGATAAAATGCGATAAGTTAAAACTAAGAAGTTATACTAGAAAGATAAAGAGGTATTGTTATGGATTTAAAAGGACGTCATTTATTAAAGTTACTTGATTTTACACCGGAAGAGATTTTATATTTAGTTGATCATGCAGATGAATTGAAGGCAAAGAAGAAACAGGGAATTCCGACTTTGAATCACCCTGGAAAGAATATTGCTCTGATTTTTGAGAAGAACAGTACAAGAACAAGATGTTCTTTTGAAGTGGCTGCCAATGATCTTGGTATGCATACCACTTTCCTTGATCCGTCCGCTTCACAGATTGGCAAGAAGGAAAGCATTGCCGACACAGCACGTGTACTTGGACGTATTTATGATGGTATTGAGTACCGTGGTTTTGACCAGTCCATCGTGGATGATTTGGCGAAGTATGCCGGTGTACCGGTCTGGAACGGTCTGACCAATCAGTTCCATCCGACACAGGTGCTGGCTGATATTATGACAATTCGTGAGAAGTTCGGATACCTGAAAGGTATCAAGATGACATACATGGGCGATGCCCGTTACAACATGGGCAATTCCCTGATGGTAGTTTGTGCGAAAATGGGTATGCATTTTACAGCATGTACATGCAAGGAATACTTCCCGGATGCTGATATTGTGGCACAGTGTGAAGCGATTGCCAAGGAGACAGGCGGCAGTATTACACTGACAGAGGATGTAGAAGCAGGTACAAAGGGTGCAGATGTTATCTATACAGATGTCTGGGTATCTATGGGTGAACCGGATGAAGTCTGGGCAAAACGTATCAAAGAATTATCTCCATATCAGGTGAATAAGAAAGTAATGGAGAATGCAGGAGAGAAAGCCATCTTCATGCATTGCCTGCCGGCGTTCCATGATCTTAAGACAACTATCGGCAAGGAGATCGGTGAGAAGTTTGGTATCAGTGAGATGGAAGTGACAGATGAAGTCTTCGAGTCTGCACAGTCTGTTGTTTTTGATGAGGCTGAGAATCGTATGCATACGATCAAAGCAGTTATGGATGCAACATTATAAGATGAAATGGCATGAACTGACGGAAAAAACAGGATATGTATCCATCGGCAATGCCTTTGTTCCGGGATATTTTTTGACAGAGAATGAATTGGTCCTGATTGATTCGGGACCAATTCAATCAAAACGTTTAATGGAGCTGTTGGATGAGCGGCACTGGCGTGTTCGGGCCGTTATTCATACCCATGTACATATTGACCATGTGGCGAATGATTTATTACTGTTGGAAAAGTTCCCGGATATTCTTTTTTATACATCAAAGGATGAAGCCGATGCGATTGCATCGCCTGAAGATATGATGCGCTCAATGGGATTTGATACGGCTGCCCATGCGAAAGAGGCGCAGGCTGTGTATTATCCGGAGAAACTTCATATCATAGGTGTAGACATGAAGCGGCCGGAAATTATGATTGATGGAGAGATCTTTGAATTGATTTCGCTGGAAGGTCATTCAGTGGGCCATGTGGGGGTTGTAACACCGGATGGTATCTGCTGTCTTGGTGATGCCATTGTCTCAGAGGATGTTTTGAACGTTTCGAAGCTTCCTTATATGGCAAATGTACAGAAGTCTCTGGCTTCTATGGAGAAGGTAAGGTCATTGAATTATGAGATCTATGTGATTGCCCATCAGTCCGTTGAGAAGAAAGCCTCCATGGACAAAATTGTCACAGACAATATTGCCAAAGAACACCAGTTGTCCAGAATAGCGCTGGAAGTTCTGACGAGACCGATGACCAGAGAGAAAGTGCTGGCGAAATATATGAAAACACTACATATTAATCAGCGGGAAGGGTTAAGCATGGTGATTATTGCTCACAGTGCTTGGACACGCTATATCGATCTGATGGCTCAGGGCAGAATTGTGTATCGAGAGGGTTTGCTGTTTAGAAAAGATGAATTAGACACAGCGCAAACATAAGATGCGTATATTGGAATGCTGATAGAGAGAGTGACCGGATGATACAAAGATCGGATAAGCAGAAAGATAAAGGACACACTGTCCAAAACGATGATGAATCGATACAGTGTGTCCTTTTATGTTTATGTGCGATTATTTTGTATATTTTTCTTCACAGTACTTACATCTGTAAGTGGCTGTTTCTGGATCTGTCAGAAGGAAAACATTCGGCAGTTCCTGTTCGATGGATGTAATACATCTTGGGTTTTTGCAGTGAATAACATTTGTCAGTTTCTTTGGCAGATGAAGCGTCTTCTTCTCGGAAATCTTGCCGTTGGTGATGATGTTCACGGTAATCTTGTGATTCAGGAAACCGATGACATCGAGATCGATACTGTCAAGGCCGCCTGCAATCTTGATGATATCTTTCTTGCCCATTTTTTTGCTGCTGGCATTCTTGATAATCGCAACCTGGCTGTCCAGTTTGCCGAGATTCAGATACTTGTAGATTTCCATGCTCATACCGGCAGGAATATGGTCTAAAACGATACCGTTGTCTAATCCACTGATATTTAACATATAATTATACCTCCACTTTGATTTCAAGTAATGTCAGGATGAGTGCCATACGGATGTACATACCGTACTGAGCCTGTTTGAAGTAAGCTGCTCTCGGATCGTCATCCACTTCAACAGAAATCTCATTGACACGAGGCAGTGGATGAAGAACCAGCATGTCTTCCTTAGCAAGGGCCATTTTGGCTTTATCAAGGATATAGCAGTCTTTCATACGGATATAATCATCTTCATTGAAGAAGCGTTCACGCTGAACACGTGTCATGTAGAGAATATCCAGTTCGCTAATGGCATCATCAAGACTCTGAACTTCTGTATACGGAATATTCTTCTGCTTCAGCATCTCAAGGATGTATTCAGGTACACGCAGTTCTGGAGGGGAAATGAGGAGAAAACGAATGCCTTCATAGCGGGATAAGGCTTCGATTAAGGAATGAACTGTACGACCAAACTTCAGGTCACCGCAGAGACCAATTGTCAGATTATTCAGATGACCTTTTAAGGAACGAATCGTCAGAAGGTCTGTCATTGTCTGAGTCGGATGCTGATGACCGCCGTCACCGGCATTGATCACAGGAATCTTGGCTTTCATGGATGCAACCATTGGAGCACCTTCTTTTGGATGACGCATTGCACAGATATCTGCGTAGCAGCCGATCATACGGATTGTATCAGAAACACTTTCACCCTTTGAAGCAGAGCTGGAAGCAGCGGAAGAAAATCCCAGAACATGACCGCCCAAGTGATACATGGCACCTTCAAAGCTCAGTCGTGTACGTGTACTTGGTTCATAGAAACAAGTAGCAAGAGTCTTTCCTTCACAGGCATGGGCATATTTGGCAGGATTGTGTTCAATATCTGCGGCTAAGTCCATTAACTGATCCAATTCTTCCACAGAAAAGTCCATTGGGTTTAATAAATGACGTGGCATAAAGTCCCTCCTCAATATATATTAAAAATTAAATTTAGTTATCATACCTATTATACCTGTTTATAGCAGGAAGTCAAATTAAATCTACATAAAATTTACCAGATTTTGTAGAATAATTAGGGGGAGGTGTCAGAAAATTGACAAGGTCAGGTGATAAATGTTATGATACAGAAAAATTAACATGTTATTTATTGTGATTTAAACAGAAAAATTCTATTTATTTTTGGAGGAACAGAAAATGAAGATGATGAAAAATGCAATCGTTGCCCAATCCGGTGGTCCGACAACGGCTATTAATGCCAGTCTTGCAGGTGTGATCAAAGGCTGTCTTGAGAGTCATGAAATTGATGTTCTTTATGGCGCATTAAATGGTGTCGAGGGGCTGATGGATGAACGACTTGTGAATCTTACTGATATTTTTGATCATAATGAAGAGAATCTGAATGTGCTGAAGCTGACACCGGCCATGTATCTTGGTTCTTGCCGCAGAAAATTGAAAGATGTCGATCAGGATTCAAGTGAATATGACATTATTATCAATATTTTCCGCAAATATCATATTCATTATTTCTTCTATATAGGAGGTAATGATTCTATGGATACGGTAGGCAAGATGAGCCGGTATGTGAAGGAACACCAGATGGATGTGAAAGTTATCGGCATTCCGAAGACCATTGATAATGATCTGGTGGTGACTGACCATACGCCGGGATTTGGTTCTGCCGCACGTTATGTGGCAGCATCTGTTCTTGAAATGGCCCATGATACCTATATTTATAATACAAAAAGTGTTCTCATTGCGGAGATTATGGGAAGAGATGCAGGATGGCTGACGGCAGCCAGTGTGCTGGCAAGAAACAGTTACAGCCGGGCACCGCATCTGATCTACCTGCCGGAGCATCCTTTTTCAAAGGAACAGTTTATAGAAGATATCAAAGCGCAGTTTAAGCAGCGAGAGCATATCGTTATTGCTGTTTCAGAGGGACTTCGGGATGCTGATGGGCATTACATCAGTGCAGAAACAGCTGCGGTGGATGCTTTTGGTCATGCCACATTAAGCGGTACCGGCAAATGTCTTGAGGGACTGGTAGCAGAGACATTCGGATGCAAAGTCCGCTCAGTAGAGATTAATGTGCTGCAGAGATGTGCTGCCCACATGGCGTCGGCCACAGATATCGAGGAGAGCTGGCAGCTGGGGTTAAAAGGGGTTGCTCTGGCACTGGAAGGCAAAAGCGGTGAGATGTCCATTGTCTGCAGAATTTCTGATGAACCGTATCAGGTTATTTATGATGGGGCAGATGTGCAGCAGATTGCCAATGCAGAGAAGAAGATCCCGACAGCGTGGATCAATGAAGCGGGCAATGATGTGACAGAGGAGATGGTGCGTTACCTGAGACCGCTGATTCACGGAAGCGTTGCTGTGCCGGAGCAAGACAGTATGCCGCACTATCTGTTTTTGGGAGAAGCGCTTTAAAACATTTTTGGTCAGGGAAGATTTTGGTGTCGATTCACGATACATGATCAATCAATTGCAGGGGGTGTTTGGATGTCATCAAGGGAAAGTTATACCAGTGTGATCAACAGAAAAGCAGCTGCTAAACAGCAGTTGATGAATGTGGCTATGGGCCGGGAGAGAGCAGATCTTGTCTTGAAAAATGCTGTTTATGTCAATGTGTTCACCAATGAACTTTCACAGGGGGATATTGCAGTCAAAAACGGTGTCATTGCAGGAATTGGGCATTATGATGGTGTAGAGGAACTTGATATGCAGGGCAAAATTGTGGCACCGGGGTTGATTGATGCGCATATCCATCTGGAAAGCAGTCTGGTGGCTCCGTCAGAGTTTGTCAAGGCTGTTTTGCCTCATGGCACTGCAACGGTGATCACGGATCCACATGAAATTGCCAATGTTCTGGGAACAGACGGTATTGACTATATGATCCAGGCGACGGAGGGCCTGCCGGTTGAAGTGCGGTTTATGCTGCCGTCCTGTGTTCCGGCAACACCCCTTGATGAATCTGGGGCAAGACTGGATTATCAGGCTATCGATCCTTTTTATGATTATGACAGAGTTCAGGGACTGGCGGAGATGATGAACTATACAGGTGTGATCCAGGGGGATACAGAAGTCCTTCAGAAAATCGCAGCTGCACACAAGTATCATTGCAGGATCGATGGTCATGCGCCGGGACTTTCAGGCAAGGAACTGAATGCTTATGTGGCCTCCGGGGTTTATTCGGATCACGAATGTTCATCCATGGAGGAAGCCCTGGAAAAACTCAGCAGAGGGCAGTATATCATGATCCGTGAGGGAACGGCAGCAAGAAATCTGAGAGCTCTTGCCGGACTTCTGGTGCCGCAGTACTATGAGCATTGTATGTTCTGTACAGATGACAAGCATCCGAATGATCTGCTGCATGTTGGACATATGGATGCCATTATCCGTGAGGCAGTCCAAAAATATAAAGTGGATCCGATCATTGCTATTAAGGCGGCTACCCATCATCCGGCCAGATATTTTCATCTGGCGAGCCGAGGTGCGATTGTGCCGGGATATCAGGCGGATTTTGCTGTGTTTGACAATCTTCAGGATCTGCATGTGGAGATGACAGTGATTAAGGGACATGTGTGGTATCATGACGGACAGCTTGAAGATGTTCCGGTTCCGGAGGTGGATGCATGGCTTTCGGATAAAGCACACCATACATTTAATCTTGACAGATTAACGTCGGATAGTTTTGAGGACCATCGGCCGAGGGGCGTCATCGGCATGGTGCCGGGAGAAATTGTGACAACAGATGCCGGCTATGCGTCGGCGGTTGACATATCGAAGGATATCCTGAAAATTGCTGTCATTGAGCGGCATCGTCATACCGGCCATATCGGCATTGGTTATCTGAAAGGCTATGGACTGAAAAAAGGCGCTGTGGCCACATCGATTTCACATGATTCCCATAATATTATTGTTGTAGGCAGCAACGATGCGGATATGGCTGCTGCCGCTAACCGGATTATTGAGAATAACGGCGGGATCGCTGTCGTGAAGAATGGTCAGATTCTGGGAGAAGTTGTTCTGAAAATTGCCGGGCTTATGAGCGACAAATCGCTGACGGAAGTGAATGATGCCCTTGAGAATGCCAGGAAACAGGCGGCTGTGCTTGGGGTATCGGAAGGTATTGATCCGTTTATGACCCTGTCTTTTATGTCATTGCCGGTGATTCCGAAATTGCGGCTCACAACCCGGGGGATTATTGATGTTGCAAGACAGCAATATATCTGATATCTCTTGAATTTTTCACTTTAAAGCATTAATAGGGTTGATTTTTGAACTTTAAAGTACTATAATGTATGCATGAAGTCTGTATAAATTTGATCGAAATAATTCAATAATACGGACAATGTGTACAATTTGAGGAGGTATATCATTATGAAAAAGATGAAGAAAGTGCTGGCAGTAGCATTATCTTTAGTTATGGCAGGCAGCCTGGCTGCATGCGGCAGCTCATCCACAGAGACAAAGGCACCTGAGACAGGCGCTTCTGAAACAGCAGCAGAATCCACAGCAGAGAGCGGTTCTGAGGCGGCCAGTGAGGTTTCAACAGACGGCAAGGTGTATAACATCGGTATCTGCCAGTTGATTCAGCATGATGCACTGGATGCAGCAACAAAAGGTTTTGAAGATGCATTGACAGAGGTATTTGGTGACAATGTGAAATTTGATGAACAGAATGCTCAGGGTGATTCTGCAACATGTGCAACGATTATCAATGGCTTTGTTTCAAACAATGATGATTTAATTTTGGCGAATGCAACAGCAGCTCTTCAGGCCGCAGCAGCCGGAACAGACACTATCCCGATCCTCGGTACATCTGTTACAGATTACGGCGTAGCCCTTGATATTGATAACTTTGACGGTACAGTCGGCGGCAATATTTCCGGTACAGCAGACCTTGCGCCATTAGATGGTCAGGCTGATATGCTTCATGAGTTATTCCCTGATGCCAAGAAGATTGGTCTGTTATATTGCTCAGCAGAAGCTAACTCTAAGTTCCAGGTTGATACAATCAAGGGATATCTTGAGAAACTTGGTTATACATGTGAATACTATGCATTCTCAGATTCTAACGATCTTTCATCTGTATGTACATCCGCTGCCAATGACAGTGATGTGATTTATGTACCAACAGACAACACAGTTGCCAACAATACAGAGATCGTCAACAACATCTGTACACCGGCAGGCGTTCCGATTGTTGCAGGTGAAGAGGGTATCTGCAAAGGATGTGGTGTTGCAACACTTTCTATCAGCTACTATGATCTTGGTGTAGCAACAGGTAAGATGGCAGCTAAGGTTCTTCAGGGTGAAGATATCTCTACAATGCCAATTGAATATGCACCAACATTTACAAAAGAATACGTTGCAAGCCGCTGCGAAGCATATGGTATTACAGTACCTGATGATTATGTAGCACTTGAGGAATAATCATACATAGGAATATAACAAGATAAATAGGGGCTGCGCACAGTATATAAGAAGCTTTCGGGCGGTATATTCTGCGGCGGCCCCATCTTGTGTGTTATGCATGCGGTATGATCTGGTATCATTGTGAGCATGGATACAGTCAACTAGATAAACAGCAAGGAGGAATCAGCCATGAATATAATGGCATTGATCAGCGCACTGCCGGGTGCAGCTGCCCAGGGACTGATCTGGGGAATTATGGCAATCGGTGTTTATATTACTTTCAGAACACTGGATATTGCCGATTTGACGGTAGATGGCACTATGTGTACAGGCGGTGCTGTCTGCATTATGATGATGATGAATGGACACAACGTATGGGTAGCGATGCTGGCGGCATTTATCGCAGGTATGCTGGCAGGTCTTGCAACAGGCTTTTTCCATACCTTTATGGGAATTCCGGCAATTCTTTCCGGTATTCTGACCCAGCTGGCACTTTGGTCAGTGAACCTGAAGATCATGGGCAAGTCCAACCAGGCACTGAATGTGGATAAGTACAATTTGCTTGTTTCTCTTCGCTACATCAAAGGTGTTCCGATTTTTAAGAATACCATTGTGATCGTTGCGATTATGATTGTTGTACTGATTGCCATTCTCTACTGGTTCTTCGGTACAGAGCTTGGATGTTCAATTCGTGCAACAGGCTGCAACAGCAATATGGCACGGGCTCAGGGAATCAATACGAATTTTAATAAAGTACTTGGCCTGATGATCTCCAATGGCCTTGTAGCACTTTCCAGCGCCCTGCTGGCTCAGTATCAGGGATTTGCGGATATCAATATGGGACGTGGTGCTATCGTTATCGGTCTGGCGGCCGTTATTATCGGCGAAGCGATTTTCGGACGTATTTTCCGCAACTTTGCCCTGACACTGTTAAGCGTCGGTTTTGGTGCTGTTATCTACTATCTGGTTCTTCAGGTTGTTATCTGGCTTGGTGTTGATACAGACCTTTTGAAGATGTTCTCCGCAATTGTTGTTGCAATTTTCCTTGCAATCCCGTATTGGAAGAGCAGATATTTTGCAAAACCGGTAAGAAGAGGAGGCAGCGCAGATGCTTGAGATTAAGAATATTTATAAGACATTTAACGCCGGCACAGTGAATGAGAAGAGAGCCCTTAATGGCCTTTCCCTGAATCTTGAAGACGGTGATTTCGTAACAGTCATCGGCGGCAATGGCGCCGGCAAATCCACCATGCTCAATGCCATCGCAGGTGTATGGCCGGTGGATGAAGGGCAGATCATTATTGATGGTGTGGACGTGACAAAACTTTCCGAACACAAGAGAGCCAAATATCTGGGAAGAGTTTTCCAGGATCCGATGACCGGTACGGCAGCTACCATGGGTATTGAAGAGAACCTGGCATTGGCACAGCGCCGCGGTCAGTCAAGAACGCTGAAGATTGGAATTACCAAGAAAGAGCGTGAAGAATACAAAGAACTGCTGAAGATCCTTGGCCTTGGACTTGAGAATCGTCTGACATCAAAGGTGGGGTTGTTATCCGGTGGTCAGAGACAGGCACTGACTCTTTTGATGGCAACATTGAAAAAACCGAAGCTTTTGCTTCTGGATGAACATACAGCAGCCCTTGATCCGAAGACAGCAGCCAAAGTCCTTGAGACAACGGATATGATCGTTAACAGGGATCATCTGACAACCATCATGATCACCCATAACATGAAAGACGCCATCGCTCACGGCAATCGTTTGATCATGCTTATGGACGGCAAGATCATCCTGGACATCAAAGGCGAAGAGAAAAAGAAACTCACCGTCGAAGATCTGCTGCATCAGTTCGAAAAAGCCAGCGGCGAAGAATTCGCCAACGACAGAGCACTGCTCAGCTAAGCAATGTGGTTGAAAAGAAAATTAAGAAATCTGTGCGATGACGGCTGCTTTTGATACGGCCATGGCACAGACCAACTATAAAAGAAATACCTCCGGAAACAGTGGGCGCTGAGCCCGTTTCCGGAGGTATTTCTTTTATAGTTGGTCGTCAATTAGTCAACAACAGCAATTGCGCCGATTTCAACAAGGGCATCCTTAGGAAGTCTTGCAACTTCTACAGCAGCTCTTGCAGGGCATTTCTCTGTGAAGAATTCTGCGTATACAGCGTTCATGTCAGCAAACATGTTCATATCTTTCATGAAAACATCAACACGAACAACATGATCAAGATCTGTACCTGCTTCAGCAAGGATGTTCTTGATGTTTGTCAGAGACTGACGTGTCTGTTCCTGGATTGTATCGCCTGCGAAAGCGCCTGTAGCAGGATCAACCGGGAGCTGACCGGAAACGTAGATAGCGCCGCCTGCCTTGATAGCCTGTGAATATGGTCCGATCGCTGCTGGTGCATTAGATGTGTGAATTACTTCTTTCATAATAAAAAGCCTCCTTGAAATCATGTAAAAATAATATCTCACGTAATTGCTCATATGTTCATAACGCTGATTGCAGCACATTGATAAAATGGCTTTGAACAATTACTAAAATTTATATATTCATCATACCATAAAACAGACAAAAAGCAAGATAATATCTAAAAAATATTTAGTACAACTAAAAGATTTTTGATACTATCTTGCTTTTATACAGTCATCTGTTTGGTTCAGTCTTCTGATCGGATAAAACGGATGAGAAGAGGCTTATCCGTTATAAATATCTCCGAAGTAGCTGTTAAAATCGGCACCGACATATTCGCTCAGATCCTTCATCTCAGCCAGTGTCTTGACGTCAACATCCAGACCATTCTTCATACGGTCTGCTGTCGCAAGGATTTCCTTTTCACCATGGGTATAGATGCGTTCTTTGCCGTCTGCCTTTGGAGATTCGCGCAGTTCTGTCAGGAAATCGGACAGGTGCTGTTTGATGGCTTCGGCATCTCCGAATGCAGCAGGATCAATGGCAATAAAACCATGGCATGTGCCGCCCTTGCCGTTCTGGATACTGTGGTTGGATGTCAGCCCCATAGAAAGGATGGAGCAGAAGATTTCGCAGAGCATGGCATAACCATAACCTTTGTGGCTGCCTGTCAGTTCTTCTGCGCCGCCCAGAGGCATAATACCGCCGCCGGCTTTCTTGTCGATGTTGGTAAGAACTTCTGCAGCGTTTGTGCAAGGATGGCCGTTGGCATCCAGACCCCAGCAGTCAGGAATTGGCTTCTCGGCTTTTCGGTACATCTCGAACTTACCGCGGGTGACGACACTTGTAGATGCATCGAAGAAGAACGGATATGGTTCAGCCGGCATGGAAATAGCAATTGGGTTTGTGCCCAGCATGGCTTTCTTGCCGAATGTCGGAACAACGATGGCTTCTGAGTTTGTAAAGGCCATACCAATGAGCCCCTGATCGCAGGCCATCTTGGCATAATAACCGGCGATACCGAAGTGGTTGGAATCTCTGACGGTGACAATAGCCATACCGATCTCTTTGGCTTTCTTAATAGCCAGATCCATGGCAAAATGACCAATCAACTGTCCCATACCATCATGACCGTCTACGACGGCTGAAACAGGTGTTTCAAAAACGATTTCAGGTTTGGCGTGAACTTTGATCATGCCGCTGGCAATACCTTTGTGGTAGCGGACAAGTCGTTGCGCGCCATGGGATTCAATCCCGTAAACATCTGAGAGTAATAAAACATCGGAAATAATACGGCTTTCTTCTTTTGTGAAACCGAATCTCTGGAAAACATCCATACAGAATGCATCCATTACATCATACTGAATTTTAACGTGTGCCATATCCGGACCTCCTAAATGATTTTTATCAATTTAAAACGTTAGTTATAAAAAGTTTAGCATAAATCCAACGATTTCTCAATGGATAAAGCGTATCTATTTCAGTAATTTTAAAATCATTTAAAAGTTTGTTGATGGAACTTGAAGTGAGAGGCGTTTGGCTAGCAGGATTTCTCGCACAGTCCAAAACCAATCGGATGAGGGCCTGTATGCACGCCGATGGTGGCACCAATCTGTCCGATTTCGACCGTTGGTTCAAAGCCCGGCCATTTCTTCTTCATGTGTTCAATCACATCTTTGCGGAGATCTTCGCCTTCTTTGATGTTGTAGCCGTAACCAACCATATAAATATAACGGTCCGGATCATTACCGTTTTCTTCGATGTGAGCAAATAACTTCTCCATGGCCTTTTTGCGGGACTGAACACGGCCTCTGGCAAGGCCGGATGGAAAGAGTTCGCCTTGGGTCATAAGGATCATTGGACGTAGATTCAGAATATTGGCGGAGATGCCTGCCAACTTGCCGACACGTCCGCCGTGAACAAGGTAATCCATATTTTCAACAGTAAAGAAAATACGGCATGTGTCTTTGATTTCATCGGCGCGTTTGATCAGGGCATCATAATCGGCACCGGAGCGTTGGAAACGTACGATTTCCTGAATCATCAGACCCTGCATCAGGGTGGCAAGGGTTGTATCCATGATTGTTACACGGATACCCGGATAATTTTCCTGAATCATGTTGCCTGCATTGCGGGCGGAATTATAGGAACCACTGAATTTGGCACTTAAGGTAAAGCAGATGATATCAATGCCCTGTTTGGCATATTTTTCAAAAACATCATAATAATCCTGAACTGTCGGCAGCGAGGTCTTTGGGAAAATCTTTGGATTATCCACCATAAACTGATAAAAATCACGGACATCCAGTTCTTCGATCTCTTTTAAATAATGTTCGCCGTCCATGGTCACATAATAAGGCACAACATCCACGCCGAATCTGGTGGCACGTTCACTGCCCATATCCCACGAACCGTCTGTAATAATCTGGTACATAAAAAATCTCCTAAAATCTTGCGAAATCCATTTAGGCTTTATGAAATATATAAAATTATTCGTTCATAAGCAGGCACACTCGCGTTGTCACTTCTTGGCAGCGGTACATAAGGTGAGAATTTCGCATGTAATTTATTTTCATCAAATATAAAAAAGTTATTTATTCAGAGAGTATTATAACGCGAAGCAATATTTTTATCAAAATGAAATGAGAAAATAGGCTACAGTTTCGGGATTTTGTATAGTAAATTTTGGGGTTGACAGATGGTTAAAAAACGTTATAATTAAGTCAGAGTGCAAAAGTTCATTTGGTTTATGACTGTTATGTGAATGGTTATGAATTTTGATGTTTAGCCGCATGAAGGGGTACACCACCACGGGTGTAGTTCTTTGTGCGGCTTTTTTTACGCGGGTAATGAGCCAAAGTTCATGCTTGCATGGAACCTTAGCAAATACTGAGAACGTCAAAATTGGTGCACGTTTGTGACGAGGGGAGGGGTTCGTAGTGATTAAGGTCAATGGTGAAATGCTGGAAATTGCAGAGGGTACAACGGTTGCAGCTTTTTTAAAGGAACACGGGTACCCGGACAAGATGACTGCGGTTGAGTGCAATGGCGCAATTATTCCGAGAAGTATATGGGAAGAAGCCATTTTGAAGGATGGCGATACAGTTGAGGTTGTCCGATTTGTAGGAGGCGGTTGATGTGGCAGAGATTATTTTAAACGGGCAATCTGTGAAGACAGAAGCGGCAGATATGGAAGATTTGAAGCGACAGACGTATGCTTCGGAAGGCCTGTCAGAGGATATTCAGAGACATTGTGTATGGATTGTTGAAGGCTTTCAGACGGATGAGAATCTGTCTTTGAAGGACGGAATGACCATCAATTGGATACAGAAAGGCAAGATGCCGGATCGTGAAGAGATGGAGAGTATGCTCTGTGCAAGACATACGCCCCATGTCTATGAAAAGGCGAAGAAGGCAAGGGTGGCAATCGCAGGTCTTGGTGGCCTGGGGTCGAATATTGCAATCATGCTGGCAAGAACCGGTATCGGTCATCTGCATCTGATTGATTTTGACATTGTGGAGCCGAGCAATCTGAACCGTCAGCAGTATATGGTGGAACATCTGGGCATGTACAAGACAGAAGCTTTAAAGGATGAACTGCAGCGAATGAATCCGTATATCGAGGTACAGATTGACACAGCGCGTATTACGGAAGAAAATTGCCGGGATTTTTTTAAAAATGACGACATCATCTGTGAGGCCTTTGATAAGCCAGATGTGAAAGCAATGCTGACAGAACAGATTCTATGTTATTATCCGGAGAAGACATTGATCTGCGGTTCCGGAATGGCAGGCTATGGCTCATCTAACACAATCAAGACGCGCAAGATCAATGATCATTTTTATATTTGCGGGGATGGCGTCAGCGGCGCCATGCCGGGCAGAGGACTGATGGCGCCGAGAGTGACCATCTGTGCGGCACACGAAGCCAATATGGTTCTGCGCTGCGTCCTTGGTCTGGATGCCGATGAGATATAGAAGGATACGGCCGGTACAGTCGAATGAAGATAAGATATAGAAATATAAAAATCCAATTGTTAGGTACCTTATATAATTAGAAAATTAGTTAGGTACCTAACAACTGAAAAAATAAAAAACAATTGCAATCAATTGTCAATGGAAATAGTGACAGAGAACAGCTGAGCTTTAGAAAAGCGAAAGCAAAAGTGAAAGTAAAAGCAGAAGTAAAAGTAAGAGCAAAAGTAAATGCAGAAGCGAAAATAAAAGCAGAAGTAAAAATAAAAGCAGAAGCAAAAATAAAAATGAAAGTAGGGAACAACTATGCAGAATAAAGATACATGGACATTGGGAGGTCATACATTTACGTCAAGATTTATTCTCGGTTCAGGCAAATACAACCTGAATCTGATCCGTGCAGCTGTAGAAGATGCCGGCGCAGAGATTATTACACTGGCACTTCGTCGTGTCAATACTCGTAAAGAAGAGAATATTCTGGATTATATTCCGGAAGGGGTTACACTGCTGCCGAACACTTCCGGTGCGCGAAATGCCGAAGAGGCTGTTCGTTTGGCAAGACTGGCACGTGAAATGGGATGCGGTGATTTTGTCAAAGTAGAAATCATGCATGATTCCAAATACCTTCTGCCGGATAATTATGAAACAATTAAGGCTACAGAGATTCTGGCTAAGGAAGGTTTCATTGTTATGCCTTATATGTATCCGGACCTGAATGCAGCCAGAGATATGGTGAATGCCGGTGCGGCCTGCATTATGCCGTTGGCTTCTCCAATCGGTTCCAACAAGGGCCTTGCAACAAAGGAATTTATTCAGATCCTGATCGATGAAATTGATCTTCCGATTATTGTGGATGCCGGTATCGGTCGTCCGTCACAGGCATGTGAAGCCATGGAAATGGGCGCAGCAGCGATCATGGCCAATACAGCTATTGCAACTGCAGGCGATATCCCGGCTATGGCTGGCGCTTTCAAGAACGCCATCGCAGCAGGTCGTGCCGCTTATCTTTCAGGTCTTGGACGTGTCCTTCACAGAGGCGCCTCTGCATCTGATCCTCTGACAGGATTTTTACATGACTAAGGGGGCGCTTGAAATGGGAAATGAAGAATACATCATTCAGTGGGATGATATGACTCCTGAAGCAAAGGCAAAAAAAGAACGATTGGAACAGGATCCTTCTTTCAGAACAGACCATATGGCTTATATGGAAGGCATGGATCAGATTTCAACAGATATCAGGGATAAGGTCATGAGCCAGGTGGAGAGCTATGATGAGAAAGTGTATACAGCTGCGGATGTGCAGGCTGCACTGGCTCATGACGTCTGTTCCATCGAGGATTTCAAGGCACTGCTTTCACCGGCGGCACAGCCATTTCTGGAACAGATGGCAGAAAAAGCTGCTGTGGAGCGCCGCAACCATTTCGGAAACAGTGTGTATCTTTTCACACCGCTTTATATTGCCAATTACTGTGAAAATTATTGCGTTTACTGTGGTTTTAACTGTTATAACCATATTCACCGCAAGAAATTGAACATGCAGGAAATCGAGCATGAAATGAAAGTCATTGCAGATTCCGGTATTGAGGAAATCCTGATGCTGACAGGCGAGAGCAGACATATGAGTGATGTGAAATACATCGGTGAGGCCTGCAAACTGGCCAGCAAGTATTTCAGAAATGTAGGTCTTGAGATTTATCCGGTCAATGTGGATGAATATAAGTACCTTCATGAATGCGGTGCGGATTATATCACTGTTTTCCAGGAAACCTATAACCCGGACAAATACGAAACGCTGCATCTGATGGGCCATAAGCGTGTATGGCCGTATCGTTTTGAAGCTCAGGAAAGAGCTTTAATGGGCGGTATGCGCGGTGTCGGATTCTCAGCTTTACTGGGGCTGGATGATTTCAGAAAGGATGCCCTGGCAACAGCGCTGCATGTATATTATCTGCAGCGAAAATATCCGCATGCTGAGATGTCTTTGTCCTGCCCGAGACTGCGTCCGATCATTAATAATGACAAGATCAATCCGAAGGATGTCCATGAGACACAGTTGTGTCAGATTCTCTGTGCGTATCGTATTTTCCTGCCATATGCGGGTATTACAGTCTCTTCAAGAGAGGTGGCAAGATTCCGTGATCACATCATCCGTTTTGCGGCAACCAAAATTTCAGCAGGTGTCAGCACCGGTATCGGTGACCATGAGGAAAAATATACCGGCAAGGAGAATGAAGCTGAGAGCGGTGATGAGCAGTTTGAAATTGCGGATAACCGCAGCCTTCAGGAAATCTATGATGCCATCAAGGATCAGGGGCTTCAGCCTGTGCTGAATGAATACATCTATGTCTAGCCGCAGTTATGCTCATATGATGGCAGTAACAAATCGCCATCTATGTGACAGAGATTTTCTGGAACAGATAGAATTTCTGGCATCCACAGATATCGATGCCATCATTCTTCGAGAAAAAGATATGACACCAGATGAATATGAGCATCTGGCAAAGGATGTGCTGATGATATGTCATGAGCATCATAAGAAATGTATTCTGCATTCATTTGCGGAAGTGGCTGCAAAGCTGAATTGTGAGAATATCCACCTGCCGCTGCCTGTTTTGATGGAGCTGTCGGAAAAAGATGCGTTAGAGGGCTTTAAGCATATCGGTACATCTGTACACTCTGTGGAAGATGCTTTGGCAGCTGAAAAGGCAGGAGCTACCTGTCTGACAGCCGGGCACATTTTTGATACTGACTGCAAAAAAGGATTGCCGGGAAGAGGACTGACATTTCTTGAAAATGTCTGTCACAGGACGAAGCTTCCGGTTTATGCCATCGGCGGCATTACACCGGAAAATCTGGAAGTGGTGAGACATGCAGGGGCTGTTGGCGGATGTATGATGTCATTGTCTATGAAGATCAGAGAATAGAAGTTAGTTGTATCGTGCCATTGATTATCTGGGGTGTCATATGGCTAAAAAACAAGGCTGCCGTTTTCATGATAAAATACATGAAGCGGCAGCTTTCTTTCTGCCCTTATATTGTTATTTGTTTGGTGAAATGGTAAAATCAGAATAAGATTGAAGTATAAAGGTCGGTGAATTTAAGCAAACCATCCGGGGGAAAGGAGGCAGCAGTCATGCAGAAAAAAACATATATCGCCATTGATCTGAAATCTTTTTATGCATCTGTGGAGTGCGTTGAGCGTGGCAAGGATCCAATGACAACATGCCTGGTGGTGGCTGATCCCAGTCGAACAGAGAAGACAATCTGTCTGGCAGTGTCTCCGGCACTGAAAGCTTACGGTATTTCGGGAAGAGCGCGATTGTTTGAGGTGGTACAGAGAGTCAGAGAAGTGAATGCCGCCCGTCGCAGACAGGCTTCGGGGTATGAACTGACAGGCAGCAGCAGTGATGCCAATGTACTCAAATATTCTTCCAACATGGCACTGGATTATATTATTGCGCCGCCTCAGATGGCCCACTATATGGAAGTCTCCACGCAGATTTATCAGGTGTATCTGAAATATTTTGCGCCGGAGGATATGCATGTCTATTCAATAGATGAGGTGATGATCGATGCCACGCAGTATCTGGCGCTTTATCAGATGACGGCCAGAGAACTGGCCATGAAAGTCATTCTTGATGTTCTGGTGACAACAGGAATCACGGCTACCGCGGGAATCGGTACGAATCTTTATCTGTGTAAGGTGGCCATGGATATTGGGGCTAAGCATACAAAGGCGGATGTTAATGGCGTGCGGATTGCGGAACTGAATGAGCGGAGTTATCGGGAGATGCTCTGGAACCACCGTCCTTTGACGGATTTCTGGCGCGTGGGACGGGGCTATGCCAGAAAGCTGGAGGAAGTGGGCATTTATACCATGGGAGATATTGCCAGATGTTCCATGGGCGGACCGGATGATTATTACAATGAAGATTTGCTGTATCGTCTTTTTGGTGTGAATGCGGAACTTTTGATCGATCACGCCTGGGGATGGGAACCTTGTACCATGGCGGCGATCAAGGCCTATAAACCGAGAAGCAGTAGCCTTGGCTCCGGTCAGGTGCTACAGTGTCCATATGTATTTGACCAGGCACGGTTGGTGGTCCGGGAGATGACAGATATGCTTGTCCTTGATCTGGTAGAGAAGCGACTGATGACGGACCAGCTTGTACTGACCGTGGGATATGATATTGATAATCTGACAAATCCTGAAATTGCAAAAGCATACAGAGGTGCGGTGACAACCGATCGTTATGGCAGAAAAATGCCGAAACATGCCCATGGGACGGTCAACTTAAAAGGAGCCTCTTCTTCCTCAAAAGTGATCCTGGAGGCGGTGATGGATCTTTTTGACCGGATTGTTAATCCGAAGCTGCTTGTCCGGAGGATTTATGTCACAGCGAATCATGTGGCGGATGAAAAGACAGTTTCCATGAAAACGGAATTTGAGCAGATGAATCTGTTCGTGGATTATGCGGCACGTGAAGCTGAACAAAAGGCAGAATCGGAACGGCTGGCCAGAGAACGCAAATTGCAAGAGGCATCATTGGCCATCAAGAAGAAATTTGGCAAAAATGCTATTTTAAAAGGCATGAATCTGGAAGAAGGGGCAACAGCCAGACAGAGAAACAGTCAGATTGGAGGCCATAAGGCGTGATGGATGCAGAAATGAAAGGATATCGAACAGGCATCAATGACGGAAAAGAGCGAAGCAGCGGGCCGGATTGGCTGCGGTATGCAGATATCATTGATAAACAGCATCATGTTTCCAAGAAGCACCCGCCCATGTCCATGGAAGACCGGGCGGCGCAGTTTTCACCTTTTGCGGCGTTGACGGGTTATGAAGCAGCGGTGAAGGAAACCGCCAGACTGACGGATGACAGGGAGGAATTGGACGAGGATGAAAAAACACGGCTGAATGCACAGCTGCAGAAGATTTCGGCGCGCCTACAGGAACAGCCTGAGGTGATGGTGACGTATTTTGCTCCGGATGAAAGAAAAACAGGCGGTGCAAGGCAGACTTACAGAGGAAGACTAAGGAAAATTGACAGGAACAGAAAAATGTTGATAATGGTCGATCAAACAGAGCTGCCAATAGAAAATCTGCTGAATATAGAGTGCGAATGAGCAGGTGTCGGTGTTTACTATAGGCATGAACGGAGAATGATGGAATCCGGGGCATCGTTTGAACAGCTATACTTCCTGGGTTTGCACAATCTGTCCATCAGGAGAAATGATAACAATCTTTAATGGAATATTTTTGCCGCTGGCCTGGATAGCTTTCTGAACAGCCATAGCCATGCCGCCGCAGCAAGGAACTGTCATGCGGGTCAGGGTAATACGCTTGATATCATTATAGGTGAAAATTTGTGTCAGCTTCTCACTGTAGTCTACGGCATCAAGTTTTGGACAGCCTACAAGGGTGATATGGTCTTTGATGAATGCCTGATGGAAATTGCCGTAAGCGTAAGCAGTACAATCTGCGGCAATGAGCAGATCACAGCCGTTGAAATAAGGCGCATTCGGTGCGACAAGTTTAATCTGAACCGGCCACTGGGAAAGCTGACTTTCAGGAACAGCAGGTGCAGAAGTGGAAGATACGGTATCTGCCTGCGGCTTCTCAGTGTGTTCATGACCGAAGAATGCAGCAGCAGAACCCGGACATCCGCCTGCAGCAGCATGTTTCCTGGCAGCAAGATGCTTTTGAACGGCTTCATGGTCATAAGCTGCGGCTTCTCGTTCTTCAAAATGAATAGCATCTGCCGGACAGGCTGGGAGACAATCACCCAGGCCGTCACAGTAGTCTTCGCGGAGAAGCACTGCTTTGCCGTCTCTCAGGCCAATGGCACCTTCGTGACAGGCGTTGACGCAAAGGGCACAGCCGGTACATTTTTCTGTATCAATGGTAATAATTCTGCGAATCATAAAAAACCTCCTTAAAAAACCTAATTGACTAGGATGAATTTATTGTAATTCGCTTTGAAGTAAAAGTCTGTTGGTTTTACAACAAAATAGTTTAATGTTTTGGCACATTTTGGATGAGGTTTTGGGGGATGCGTGATGGGATTGATGAGGGCTGCATGGAACAGTATGTTTGTTCTTGATGATATTTGTTTTTTGTGGTACACTACAAGGAGTTAGTATGTCCAGGAGGAATGAAGATGAGCAAAGTTATTTTGACCGGTGACAGACCGACAGGACGTCTGCATGTGGGCCATTATGTAGGTTCACTGAAGCGTCGTGTGGAGCTGCAGAATTCCGGAGAATATGATAAAGTTTTTATTATGATCGCAGATGCACAGGCTTTGACGGATAATGCAGATAATCCGGAGAAGGTCCGCCAGAATGTGATCGAGGTGGCACTGGATTATATGGCCTGCGGTCTGGATCCGGCTAAATCCACGCTGTTTATTCAGTCACAGATTGCTGAATTATGTGAGTTATCTTTTTACTATATGAATCTTGTCACTGTTTCGAGACTCCAGAGAAACCCTACGGTGAAGTCAGAGATTCAGATGCGTAATTTTGAGACAAGTATTCCGGTTGGTTTTTTTACGTATCCGATCAGTCAGGCTGCGGATATCACGGCATTTAAGGCCACAACAGTTCCTGTTGGTGAAGACCAGAGCCCGATGATCGAGCAGACCAGAGAGATTGTACACAAGTTCAATTCTGTTTATGGAGAGACACTGGTGGAACCGAAGATTTTATTGCCGGACAATGAAGCTTGCCTTCGACTGCCGGGTATTGACGGTAAGGCGAAGATGAGCAAGTCTCTGGGCAATTGTATTTATCTTGCAGAAGATCCGAAGGATATCAAGAAGAAGGTTATGAGCATGTTCACAGACCCGAACCATATCCGTATTGAGGATCCGGGTTCACTGGAAGGCAATACAGTCTTTACTTATCTGGATGCGTTCTGCAATGACCAGCATTTTGAAGAATATCTGCCGGATTACAAGAATCTGGATGAACTGAAGGAACATTATCAGCGCGGCGGTCTCGGCGATGTGAAGGTGAAGAAGTTCCTGAACAACGTGCTTCAGGAAGAACTGGAACCGATCAGAAAGCGTCGTGAGGAACTTCAGAAGGATATTCCATATGTCTATGAAGTGCTGAAGAAAGGCAGTGAAGTTGCCAGAGAAACAGCTGCTCAGACGTTGCATGAAGTCAGAGATGCCATGAAGATCAACTACTTTGATGACATGGAGCTGATCCGTTCACAGGCGAAGAAATACGAATAACAGAGAACAACACGCTGATCAGAGAAAGCGTGCGCCCTCGTAAAACAACAAAACGGCTCCCCGGGGCGTTTTTTCAGTGCAGGTGCTGAAGAACGCCCCAGGGAGCCTGTTATATACTTACAGGGCCACACCTACTTAGAGAAAATCGGACACCGGCAGTTATCTGCTGTCGTACCTTCACTGGAAGCCGATGCCGGTGTGCAGGCCGGGATGCGCCCAATAGATGTGTTGTCGCAGCGACGGTTTCGCAGCTCCGGCAATGGATTTTCTTTGATTTCAAAGCGATAGTCACAGCCTTTTCTGCGTATGCGAGCGTCGATGGTGACATGGCTGGCGACTTCACATAACGGGTCGTTCATGACGTGCTGGTAGAAGAAGAACGGATCATTTTCAGAGAGACGTCCGAGAGGAACAACGTCTTCCTCTTTTTGCGTATTGCCGGTTGTTGTAGCAATGATGTGACGAATATAATCGATATTTGGACCGAGAACAAGGATATCCGGGAAGTCACCGCAGCCGCCGATGACTTGCTGCCAGCTCTTGTTTTCATATTTCTCAAGCAATTCTTTGGCTTTGTGCAGATGAGAGATTTCCTGCATGAGGCATTCTTCCCATATCTTTCGGATGTACAGATCACACTCCGTCATCATACAGGAATAATACAGGTAACATTCGGTATATTCATGCATCAGTAGATCTTCCAGCCATGTGGCGGATGGGTCTTTTAAGCTTTCGTACTGGGAAACATGCTCTTCCTCGATCATGCCGATTTCCTGATACAGTCGTCTTCCAAGGTCGGAACGGGAATAAAACGGTGCAATATTCATATAATAATTCATCGTCTGCTGCTCGGCGGCAGTGATGATATTAATACCGAGTTTTGTTTTCAGGGAAGCTGTCTGGTTGTCAATGGAACGGAAAATGCTGTCTGTCGGATAGCGGTGGTGGGCGATGGTCGGTCGGGCCGGTGTCATCTCGGTATAGCGACCCACCAGTTTTTCAGGGCAGGTACCATATTCATAATCCAACAGGTTGGCATAGCGGTACAAATGGTCAAAATCTTCCAGCAGGGCAAAATCCAGGGCTGTTTTGACATTGCAGTCATTTTCACGTCTTGCCAGAAAGGCAGTCAGATCAACAGCCAGCTGTTCATAGGTAATGGTATGCTCAAGAACGGTTTCGTTTTTAGGCTTCAGACAACTGATCCGTTTTTGCTGCATCTGCTCTATGCGGCGGATCATAGCCAGTTCGCGCCGAAGATCATTATCCTGACAGTGACGGCTGAATTGATGGCCGAACCACTGGGCTTCGAATTCGGTGCCGTTCATGAGGACAATGCGGACCTTGGTGTAAGGATGGACGGTGCCGAGATGATAGGGTTTCGGATAAAGTTTATCCCAGTCCATAAAAAGCTGGTCTAAAGGCATCGGTTTTTCTTCAAAAGGATTAAAACGCATGATAAAAAACTCCGAAAGTCTTTGATTTATTCTATGACTTTTGGAGCAAAGGGTGTCATTATATAGTCAAGCTTTTTCTTGACTTTGCGCACGTTTTGAATTATAATTTCATATAATTCAACTAGGAAATGCTGAATATTATGGGGCTGACCAAGCTTGAACTTAAGCAGGATACGGGTCAGTATATGGATTTTAGAGAGATAGGAGATGACGGGGATGATCAGAGAGACAATTCAGAATGTGGTGGCGAATATTACAGAGACTTGCATGATCGAGGATGTGTATGTGACAGATGAGGAGAGTATTCATCTGCCGAGTCGTGGGGCGATTATTGGTATTATCAAGGATTTAAGACGTGTTGTTTTCCCTGGGTATTTCGGGGATGAGAATATATCCAGCACCATGCCGGGATATTTCCTTGGCAATATGCTGACGCATATTTATGAAGAATTGAAAGCGCAGATTGAGATTGCGTTTTTGTATGATGATAAGGGAAAAAGCAGCAGTGCAGAGGTGACGGAGAAGGCAAGAGAGATCTGCGAACGTTTTATCAGCCGTCTGCCGTATATCCAGAAGATGCTGCTGATGGATGTACAGGCTGGTTTTGACGGGGATCCTGCTGCAAAGAGCAAAGAGGATATTATTTTCTCTTATCCGGGATTATTTGCTATCTATGTTTACAGAATTGCCCATGAACTGTATGTTCAGAATGTACCTTTTATACCGCGTATTATGACAGAATATGCCCATGGCAAGACTGGGATCGATATCAACTCCGGTGCCACTATCGGGCGCTATTTCTTTATCGACCACGGTACAGGTATTGTTATCGGTGAGACAACAGAAATCGGTGATTATGTCAAGCTGTATCAGGGCGTGACACTGGGAGCATTGTCCACGAGGAAGGGACAGCAGCTGGCCGGAACCAAACGTCATCCGACCATTGGGGATCATGTGACGATCTATGCGAATTCCACGATCCTTGGAGGCGAGACAGTGATTGGATGCGACTCTATTATCGGGGGCAACTCATTTATTACAGAAAGTGTACCGGCGCATACGAGAGTCAGTATTAAGAGTCCGGAACTGACATTAAGTTAAGAAAGACATAAGTGAAGAGAGATGTCAGGTCAGAGAACAAAGGAAATGAAAAAATAAGCCGGCTGTATAGAAAATAGGGGCTTAGTTAAGTGAAGAAGATGAAAGGAAGAAAGAATAAATGAAGATTTCAACCAGAGGAAGATACGCATTGCGTATGATGCTGGATATAGCGACAAACGATCACGGGGAGCCGGTCCGAATTAAAGATATTGCTGCAAGACAGGATATCTCCGTGAAGTATTTGGAGCAGATTGTGTCGGTGTTGACGAAGGCAGGCTATGTTAAAAGTATTAGGGGCCCGCAGGGCGGCTATCGCCTGGCAAGACTGCCAAAAGATTACACAGTGGGGATGATTCTCCGGTTGACAGAAGGCGATCTTTCCCCTGTGTCATGTACCGATAACAATTATGACTGTCCGAAAATGCATGATTGTGTTACAATTCGTATATGGAAGGAATTGGATGAGGCAATCAATTCAGTCATTGACAAGTATACACTTGAGGATCTTTTAGACTGGCAGGATGCCAAGGGCAATGATTACGTTATTTAAGTCCATCCGCATAGAAGCATAACAGAAGCTGGCAAGTCTGCAGGAATTTTATGGGGATAAGGAAATCTGCAGAGAAGGGGGTCTATGTATGAGAGAATGTTTAACTGATCTGAGATCGGCGCGTAATCCGAAGGCACGTATTAAGATTCTGGAGGGTCATTTTGCAACGGTTAATTCCCATATCAATACGTATATTGATATGTCGACAGTTAAGTGCAGACACAACAACGGAAGAGAAACAGCAAGAGTGCTGGCCAATCATTTTCAGAACAATACGATGATCGATACGATTGTATGTCTGGACGGAACAGAGCTGATCGGTGCTTTTATGGCAGAGTTTCTCGCAGATACCGGGATTATGTCCATTAACAGTGGCAAGAATATCTCGATTATTACACCGGATGTGAATGCCTATGGACAGCTTGTTTTCATGGACAGTACATTGCGAATGATCAAGCATATGCAGGTGCTTGTATTGGCAGCATCTGTGACAACC
The DNA here is from genome assembly GCF_023656595.1 of Coprococcus intestinalis. NCBI lineage: Bacteria > Bacillati > Bacillota > Clostridia > Lachnospirales > Lachnospiraceae > Coprococcus > Coprococcus intestinalis. The sequence continues at coordinate 34,560 of NZ_JAMOKJ010000017.1, forward strand.
GGACAGACCATTACAAGGGCGGCTGAGGCCGTTTCTTATTACGGCGGAACGGTAAGAGGTGTGGCTGCTATTTTCAGTAACGTGGAACAGACAGCGGAGGGGATGGAGATCTTCTCCATTTTCCAGAAGGAAGATTTGCCGGATTATCAGGCTTATTTACCGTCGGAATGCCCGATGTGCCGTAAGAAGATGCCTATCGATGCCATTGTCAACAGTTTCGGCTACTCAAAACTGTAAGAAAAGGACTGGTCAAATATACAGTTTTATGGTAGATTATAAGGTGAACGGAGGACATCGGTATGATGATGAACGATTTAAAGAGAATTTTATTAAAATTAAGCGGCGAAGCGCTGGCCGGAGACAAGGATTTTGGCTTTGATGAGGCAACTTGTCTGAAGGTTGCCGAACAGGTGAAACAGATTACAGATAAGGGAACGCAGGTTGCGATTGTGATCGGCGGCGGCAATTTCTGGCGCGGACGCAACAGCAGCAAGATTATAGAGCGTACGAAGTCTGACCAGATCGGTATGCTGGGTACAGTTATGAACTGTATTTATGTGTCTGAGATTTTCCGTACATTGGGAATGCAGACAGAAGTGTATACACCATTTATGTGCGGCGCTTTTACGAAGCTTTTTTCCAAGGATGCAGCTGTTGCTGATCTGAATGCAGGCAAGGTCGTTTTCTTTGCCGGCGGCACAGGTCATCCGTATTTTTCAACGGATACAGGTACAACGCTTCGTGCCATTGAGATTGAGGCGGATGCGATTTTACTTGCCAAGGCTGTGGACGGTGTTTATGACAGTGATCCGAAGACGAACCCGAATGCGAAGAAGTATGACAGCGTCAGCATTCAGCAGGTTGTAGATGAGAGACTGCAGGTGGTTGACCTGACAGCAACGATCATGTGCATGGAGAACAAGATGCCGATGGTGGTATTTGGCCTGAATGAAGAGAACAGCATTGTGAAGACATTATACGGAGAGTTTACAGGTACTTACGTGACTGTATAAGGATATTAGGAGGAACTATATTTATGAGTAATGAGAAGTTACAGCCATATGAGACAAAGATGCAGAAGTCATTGGATGCACTGGAACGCGAATATACAACCATTCGTGCTGGCCGTGCCAATCCGCATATTTTGGATAAACTGAAGGTGGATTATTATGGTACACCGACACCACTTCAGCAGGTGGGCAATGTCACAGTGCCTGAAGCACGTGTACTGATGATCCAGCCATGGGAGAGCAAGCTGATCAAGGATATCGAGAAAGCCATTCTTGCTTCTGATATTGGTATCACACCAACGAACGACGGCAAGTCTATCCGTCTTGTATTCCCTGAACTGACAGAGGAACGCCGTAAGGAACTGGCGAAGGATGTGAAGAAGAAGGGGGATGCAGCGAAGACTGCAGTCCGCAATATCCGTCGTGACGGCAATGATGCTTTCAAGAAGAGCAACAAAGCCAAAGAGATTTCTGAAGATGAATATGCAGAATTACAGGAGAAGCTTCAGAAGATCACTGACAAGTATGTGGCTATGGTTGACAAGGCTGTAGAGGCAAAGACAAAAGAGATCATGACAGTCTAACAGGCGTGTCTTGACAAATACTGTTATAAAGTAATTGGGTGGGGCTGCTGCAAAATCTGTATATTTTACGGAGGATGCAACAGCCTCGTACATATCTGTTAATAGATGATTGATGACAGCTGGGCCAGTACGAGACGGTTACAGTTGATGAATAAATGGGAGTATAATATGGAGAGAATCATAGATGGGGAAACCCTTAATGTGCCGGAGCACGTAGCCATTATTCTGGATGGCAACGGCCGCTGGGCGAAGAAACGTTTCATGCCAAGAAATTACGGTCATATGCAGGGCGCGAAGACAGTTGAGAAAATGTGTGAAGTTGCCAGAGATCTCGGCATCAAGTACTTTACAGTGTATGCTTTTTCGACGGAGAACTGGAAGCGGCCTCAGTCTGAAGTGGATGCTCTGATGAAGCTTTTGAGAAAGTATATGGTCGATTCCCTTGAGAGAACAGCGAAGAATAATATGCGCGTCCGGGTAATTGGTGACAAGACCGGGTTAAGTGAAGATATTCAGAAGTCCATTGCGGATGTGGAAACAGCTTCTGCGGGCAATACGGGACTGAACTTTACGATTGCCATTAATTACGGCAGCCGTGATGAGATGATCCGTGCCATGAAGAAGATGCTGGCAGACGGGCATACGAATCCGGATGAGATGTCAGAAGCATTGTTTGAGCACTATCTGGATACGGCCGGCATGCCGGATCCGGATCTGGTGATCCGTACAAGCGGCGAGCAGCGTGTTTCCAATTTCCTGCTCTGGCAGATGGCGTATTCTGAGTTTTATTTTACACCGGTTCTTTGGCCGGATTATAACAAAGAGACAATGATTGAAGCCATTCGTGCCTATTCAAAACGTGACAGAAGATTTGGTGGTGTTTAAATTGTTTATTACAAGACTGATCAGTGGTGTGATTGTACTGGCTATTGCCGTGGCGGCAATGCTCCGTGGCGGCAATATTTTATTTGCCTTTGTGGCATTGATCTCTATGATTGGCCTGTTTGAATTATACAGAGCTTCAGGTATTGAGAAGAAGGGACCGGCTATAGCGGGCTATATTGGAGCCCTTTTGTATGAAATGCTTTTGTGGGCGGCTGTACCGGAAGGAGAACTGATGGCAGCAGCAGTGGGAACACTGCTGATCATGGCTGTTTATGTTTTTAGCTTTCCGAAGTACAAGGTCAATGAGATTTTTTGTGCAGTGGCAGGACTTGCTTATGTGGTTGTGCTGATGTCATTTATTTACAAGGTGCGTATGCTGAATGACGGATTATATATTATTCCGTTGATTTTCATCTGTGCATGGGGCAATGATACATGTGCCTACTGTGTTGGCATGCTTATTGGCAAGCACAAGATGTTCCCGAGACTCAGTCCGAAGAAAAGTGTCGAAGGCTTTATAGGCGGTATTGCAGGTGCTGTGCTACTGGGACTGATTTACGGACGTATTTTTGGAACACACCTGATTTCACTGAGTGTGCCGATGCGTGACTGTGCGATTATCGCAGGTGTGGGCGCGCTGATTGCTGTTGTAGGTGATCTGGCAGCATCCGCCATTAAACGTGATACAGGCATCAAGGACTACGGCCGTCTGATACCGGGACACGGCGGCATTCTGGACCGCTTTGATAGTATCTTATTTACAGCACCGGTTGTGTATATACTGGCGGTATGTCTGGGCGCATAACTGTCCTGAATTGAGAAAGGAAGATCATTTTTTGAAGAAGATTGCAATATTGGGGTCTACAGGCTCCATAGGAACACAGACACTGGATGTTATTTCACAGCATCCGCAGGATTTGAGCGTTGCTGCTTTGGCAGCAGGGTCGAATATTATCCTTCTTGAACAGCAGATTAGACAGTACCATCCGCTGATCGCAGCTGTTTGGGATGCGAAGAAGGCGGCAGAATTGAAGATTGCCGTATCGGATCTTGATGTGAAGATTGTTTCTGGTATGGAAGGAATGATAGAGGCTGTGACACTACCGGAGGCAGATATTGTTGTGACAGCTGTTGTGGGGATGATCGGTATCCGTCCGACTATGGAAGCTATCAAAGCCGGCAAAGATATCGCACTGGCCAACAAAGAGACGTTAGTTACGGCAGGCCATCTGATTATGCAGATGGCAAAGGATTATCATGTGCAGATCCTGCCGGTAGACAGTGAACATTCAGCGATTTTCCAGTCCTTAAAGGGGGAACATGCATCAGGCATCAGAAGAATCCTTCTGACAGCTTCCGGCGGCCCTTTCAGAGGAAAAACCCTGGATGAACTTGCAGATGTCCAGGTGGAGGATGCCCTGAAGCATCCAAACTGGTCTATGGGACACAAGATTACCATTGATTCAGCGACCATGGTGAACAAAGGGCTGGAAGTGATTGAGGCTAAGTGGCTTTTCGGTGTAGACCTTGATCAGATCCAGGTAGTTGTTCATCCGCAGAGCGTGATCCATTCTGCGGTGGAATTCCAGGATCATGCAGTGATTGCCCAGCTCGGCACACCGGATATGCGTCTGCCAATCCAGTATGCACTGTTTTATCCCGAGAGAAAGCCGCTTCAGTCAGAAGCCCTGGATCTGTTCAAACTGCATACAATGACCTTTGAAGAACCGGATCTTGGAACATTCAGAGGACTGGCACTGGCTTATGAAGCAGCACGCAGAGGCGGCAGCATGCCGACAGCATTGAATGCGGCTAATGAGAAGGCTGTGGCCATGTTCCTTGACAGAAAGATTCGCTTTCTTGATATTCCCGAGATTATTTCAGAGTGTATGGCAGCCCATCAGTGGATTGATCATCCGTCTCTTGAAGATATACTTGAGACTGAACAGTGGACCTATCGTTATATAGAAAGCAGGTGGTAGATTGAAGCTGATCGTGGCACTTCTTGTATTTGGCATCATTGTCATATTCCACGAGTTCGGACATTTTATAGTTGCAAAGAAGAACGGTATTGTTGTTGAAGAGTTTGCCGTGGGCATGGGACCGAAGTTTTTTGGTGTCCGCCGCGGTGAGACAGAATATACATTAAGGCTGCTGCCCCTTGGCGGTGCCTGCATGATGCTTGGTGAGGATACAGCAGAGGAAGTGATTCCTGGGTCATTCAATTCGAAGTCTGTGTGGGCCAGAATGGCTGTTGTAGCAGCGGGACCGGTTTTTAACTTTATCATGGCTTTTGTCTGTGCTGTGATCATTATCGGTATGAATGGTTATATATCAGGTGAGATCCTTCAGGTGGAGGATGGATCACCGGCCATGGAAGCTGGCCTTGAAGCGGGAGACATCATTACAAAAGCGGACAGAACATCTGTGCATACATTTTCTGATTTCAGAATGCATATTGCACTGAATCAGGGACGGAAATGTACGATCACCTACATCAGAGACGGTGAGAAGCATCAGACTACGGTGACGCCGGAGATGACCGATGATGGTGTATACCGCATTGGTATTGTGGGCGGTGTTCAGGAGAAGCCGAAGTTCGGCGGACTTCTTATCAGCAGTTTCTATGAAGTGAAGTCCAATATTGATCTGGTGATCAAGAGCCTTGAGATGATGATCCAGGGACAGGTATCAAGAAGCGATGTGGCGGGGCCTGTAGGTATGTTTCAGGTGATCGGCGACAGCTATGAATCTGCGGCAAAGTACGGCCTTCGAAGTGTGATACTAACCATTGCAGATATGATTCTTTTGCTGTCAGCCAATCTTGGCGTGATGAATCTGCTGCCGATTCCTGCACTGGATGGCGGACGTCTTGTCTTTCTTATTGTGGAAGCCCTCAGAGGCAAGCCGGTACCGAGAGACAAAGAGGGGTTTGTGCATATGATCGGCTTTGTGATTCTTATGGGAATCATGGTGCTTGTCATGTTCAATGATTTTGCGAGAATTTTTGGTTTTTAGACATTAAAGGAGCAGTTATGTTTGATAGAACAAAAGCAAAGGTGATTCGCATAGGCGATCGCTGCATCGGAGGCGATTATCCGATTGCGATCCAGTCTATGTGTAATACAAAAACGGAAGATGTAAAGGCAACTGTTGCCCAGATCCTGGCCCTTGAAGCGGCCGGATGCGAGATCATCCGTGTGGCAGTGCCGACCATGGAGGCGGCAGAGGCCATCACGGAGATCAAGAAGCAGATTCATATTCCGCTGGTGGCAGACATTCATTTTGACTATCGTCTGGCTATTGCGGCCATTGAACACGGGGTTGACAAAATCCGTATCAATCCGGGCAATATCGGCAGTGTGGATCGCGTGAAGGCGGTTGTAGATAAGGCAAAGGCTTACCATGTGCCGATCCGCGTGGGTGTCAACAGCGGTTCTCTTGAGAAGGATCTGATCGCCAAATACGGCGGTCATGTAACGGCGGAAGGCATTGTGGAAAGTGCTCTGGATAAGGTGCATCTGATTGAAGATCTGGGTTATGACCAGATGGTCATCAGTATTAAGTCTTCAGATGTTATGATGTGTGTGAAAGCCCATGAACTCATTGCCGCAAAGACGGATTATCCGCTGCATGTGGGCATTACAGAGTCCGGAACCCTGATCTCCGGCAATATCAAATCAGCCGTCGGTCTCGGTATTATGCTGAATGAGGGAGTTGGTCACACTATCCGCGTTTCCCTGACCGGGGATCCTCTGGAAGAGATCAAGTCAGCCAAACTCATTTTAAAGACACTGGGACTTCGAAAAGGCGGTATTGAAGTTGTATCCTGCCCGACATGTGGCCGTACAAGAATTGATCTGATCGGCCTTGCCAACAAAGTGGAGAACCTTGTTCAGAATTACGATCTGGATATCAAAGTGGCTGTCATGGGGTGCGTTGTCAACGGACCGGGAGAGGCCAGAGAGGCTGATATCGGCGTCGCAGGCGGCATCGGTGAAGGCCTGCTGATCAAGAAAGGTGAAATTGTGAAGAAGGTGCCGGAAGACCAGCTTCTGGCTGTTTTGAAAGATGAGCTTGATCACTGGAACAAATAGAAGGATTTGATTAAGTGAAAAAATTTCTGAATATATTACCTGATTTAAAGCTCAGTCATGAAATGACTGAGCTGTTTGAAACTGTGGAATGTGAAAAGGTGGCGGCCAGCAGAGATCATTCGCGCATCAAGATCTATATTCACAGTGATCGTTTGATTGCCCATAAGGCCATCCGGGAGACGGAGCGGGCTATTCGTAGCCAGATGTTTAAGGACCAGGTAGATGTATGCCTGGTTGAAAAATACCACCTGTCCCGGCAGTATACGCCGGCGAGATTGCTGGAGGCGTATACTGGAAGTCTGATCGATGAACTGGAAGAAGAGGGAGAACTTTCTGCCAATCTTTTCAGAAAGGCAGAGAAAACATTTCTGGAACCTTTTGTTCTGGAGCTGAAGGTGGAAGAAAACTGCATTGCGCAAGTGAAAATGGAGAAGTTGAAGCATAAGCTGGAACATATTTTTTCAGAGCGCTTTGATATGCCTCTTGGGATCGTCCTCGGATGGCTGCCGAAGAAAAAGAGTAAGTATGCGGTTTATGCTGATTCTGCCATGAAGGAAGAAATCGCACAGATTGTACAGACCTATGAGCAGGCAAAAGAAGACCAGAAAGAGGTCGAAAAGCAGGAGGTCCAGCAGAGGGAAAAGCCTGCTTTCAAGAAGAATTATGTGAAACAGCGGCTTCCGGAAGATAAAGATATTTTTTATGGACGCAATTTTGAAGGTGAAGAAACAGAGATTCATGAGATTATCGATGAGATGGGCGAAGTGGTTGTCCGGGGAAAGATCATTCAGCTGGAGACCCGGGAGATCCGTAACGAGAAGACCATCGTGATGTTTGCCGTAACGGATTTTACCGATACCATTAAAGCAAAGGTGTTCACCAAGAATGAACGTCTGCCGGAGCTTCTGGACAAGTTAAAGGAAGGGGCTTTCATCAAAATGAAGGCCGTTGCCATGATGGACCAGTTTGAGCATGATATTGCCCTTGGTTCTGTATCCGGTATTAAGACCATTCCGGATTTCACGGAGAAACGCATGGATCACAGCCCGGTTAAACGTGTGGAGCTGCATTGCCATACCACCATGAGCGATATGGATGGTGTAACGGATGTGAAGAAGCTTCTGAAGACGGCTATGGGATGGGGACATCAGGCCATGGCCATTACAGATCATGGCGTTGTTCAGGCTTTCCCGGATGCCAATCACTGTGTAGAGGGCAAGGACTTTAAGGTCATTTACGGCATGGAAGGGTATTTGGTGGATGATATCAAAAATATTGTCACGGACTCCAGAGGGCAGAGCCTGGATTCTACGTTTGTCGTTTTTGATATTGAGACAACGGGATTCAGTGCGGTGAATGACCGTATCATCGAAATCGGTGCCGTCAAGGTGGAAAATGGCATGATCACGGAGAAGTTCAGTGAATTTGTCAATCCGGAAAGGCCAATTCCTTTTGAAATCGAGAAACTGACGAGCATCAATGACAGAATGGTGGAAGATGCCCCGAATATTTCGGTGATCCTGCCGAAATTCATGGATTTCTGCGGGGGCTCTGTCCTGGTGGCTCACAATGCGGATTTTGATACGGGATTTATCCGTCACAATTGTGAGGTTCTGGGGCTGCCCTATGATTACACCTATGTGGATACACTGGGGATTGCCAGAAGCTTTCTGGAAGGTCTGAAGAATTACAAGCTGGATACCGTAGTTGAAGCCATGGGATGTACTCTGGCCAATCATCATCGTGCTGTGGATGATGCCGGAGCGACAGCGGATGTTTTTGTGCGCTTTCTGGAACGGTTTAAGAAAAAGAATATCAGGGATCTGGATGAGCTGAATACATACAGTGCCATGTCTGTGGATGCCATTAAGAAATTAAAAACTTACCATATTATTCTTCTGGCTAAGAATGAGATCGGCCGTATTAATCTGTATCGTCTTGTGTCATTGTCTCATCTGGATTATTATGCAAGACGTCCGCGAATACCAAAGAGTGTTCTTGCAAAATACCGGGAGGGACTTATTATCGGGTCTGCCTGTGAAGCAGGAGAGCTTTTCAGGGCTGTTGTAGATGAACGTCCGGAAGAAGAAATCGCGAGAATTGTCGAATTTTATGATTACCTGGAGATTCAGCCCACCGGCAACAATGAATTTATGATCCGTGATCCGAAAATGACGAAGGTCAGCACGGTCGCTGATCTGCAGGATCTGAACAGGAAGATTGTGGAGCTGGGAGAGAAATTCAACAAGCCTGTCTGCGCCACCTGCGATGTGCATTTTCTGAATCCGGAAGATGAAGTATACCGAAGGATCATCATGTCAAATAAGGGATTTGGCGATGCGGATCTGCAGCCGCCGTTGTACCTTCGGACCACAGAGGAGATGTTGGAGGAGTTTCAGTACCTGGGAGCTGAGAAAGCAGAAGAGGTGGTTGTGACCAATACCAACAGGATTGCGGATATGATTGACAGAATTTCTCCGGTCCGGCCGGATAAATGTCCGCCGGTCATTGAGAATTCGGCAGGCATCCTGCGAGATATCTGTTACAATCGTGCCCATGAGCTTTACGGGGAGGATTTGCCGGATATCGTGACGGAGCGACTGGAAAGAGAACTGAATTCTATCATTGGTAATGGTTTTGCGGTTATGTATATCATTGCGCAGAAACTGGTGTGGAAATCCGTTGCAGACGGCTATCTGGTAGGATCCAGAGGTTCTGTCGGTTCATCTTTCGTTGCCTATATGGCCGGTATTACAGAGGTTAATTCCCTGCAGGCCCATTATCTGTGCCCGAAATGTCACTATGTGGATTTTGATTCGGACTATGTCAAAAGTTTTTCGGGTCGTTCCGGCTGTGATATGGAAGACAGGGTCTGCCCGGTATGCGGAGAACCGCTGATGAAGGAGGGGCATGATATTCCTTTCGAAACCTTCCTTGGATTCAAGGGCAACAAAGAGCCGGATATTGACTTGAACTTCTCCGGTGATTATCAGAGTAAGGCTCATGCTTATACGGAGGTTATCTTCGGTAAAGGCAAGACTTTCCGTGCGGGAACCGTTGGTACATTGGCAGATAAGACGGCTTACGGTTATGCCATGCATTATTACGAAGAGCATGAACAGCATAAACGTTCCTGCGAGCTGGACCGGATTTCCAGCGGATGCGTCGGTGTCAGACGTACAACCGGTCAGCATCCCGGCGGTATTATTGTTGTGCCACATGGTGAAGAGATTTATTCCTTCACACCGGTTCAGCATCCGGCCAATGACCAGACAACCAAGATTATTACAACCCATTTCGATTATCATTCCATTGACCATAACCTTTTGAAACTGGATATTCTTGGACATGATGATCCGACCATGATCCGTATGCTGGAAGATATTACCGGCGTGGACGCCACGAAAATACGACTGGATGATCCGGAAGTATTATCGTTGTTTCATGGTCTTGAGGCGCTCCATATTAAACCGGAGGACATCGGCGGTACCGACCTGGGTTCTCTTGGTATTCCTGAGTTCGGTACGGAATTCGTTATGCAGATGCTCCGTGATACAAAACCGAAAGCATTTTCGGATCTGGTGCGTATTTCAGGTCTGTCCCATGGTACGGATGTATGGCTGGGCAATGCACAGACGCTGATCCAGGAGGGAAAAGCCCAGATTTCCACAGCCATCTGTACACGAGATGATATTATGATCTATCTGATCGACAAAGGGGTTGAATCCGAACAGTCTTTCAAGATTATGGAAAGTGTCCGTAAAGGGAAGGGCCTGACACCGGATTATGAGAAAGTCATGAAAGAACATGATGTGCCGGACTGGTATCTCTGGTCCTGCAAAAAGATCAAATATATGTTCCCGAAAGCCCATGCGGTGGCTTATGTTATGATGGGTATCCGTATTGCCTGGTTTAAGATCCATGAACCGCTGGCCTATTATGCAGCCTTTTTCACCATTCGCGCAACGGCTTTTGATTATGGTCTGATGTGTCAGGGTAAAGCGGCTATTGATAATCATATCAAAGCTTATAAAGCAAACCCGAATCTTTCCAAGAAAGAGCAGGATACTCTGCGTGATATGAAGATCGTACAGGAATTCTATGCAAGAGGTTTTGAATTTCTGAAAATCGATCTGTATCAATCGGATGCCATCAAATTCCAGGTTGTAGAGGGCAAATTACTGCCGCCGTTTTCTGTCATTGAAGGCATGGGCGGTATTGCTGCGGAAGCATTGGCTGTGGCAGCCCACGCTGAGACTGAGCGCGGTGAGAAATTTCTGTCGAAGGACGATATTCGTCAGAAGGCAAAAGTCAGTCAGACGGTACTTGATACAATGGCTGAGCTGGGGCTCCTCGGAGGACTTCCGGAGAGCAATCAGTTGTCAATTTTTGATTTTGGTTTTTAGGAGGAAAGATTGACTTGAAGAACAAAAAACACAAGAAGAGAATCTATACAAAATCAGAACGGTCCTCCTCTGCAAAAGAATATTTAGCAATTATCGGTCAACAGCTGAAACGGCCGATTGAAAAACAGGACAGGTGGATTGATAAGAAATCTGCCATATTGGCTGTGGTATACGGCGTTGTGATGGCGGGGCTGGCGGTGTACTCCATGCAGACGGCTGAGAAAAGCCAGGAATGGCTGTGGCTGGCGGTTGTATTTATCGCTGCAGCCATTGTTGTGAATCTGTTTCGATTCCGATATTCAGCTTTGATCGAGATACTTTTAACAGCCTTTGCACCGGCAGCTGTTTTTATGCTTGTGGAAAGTTATACCCACTTGCTTAGTCAGATGTGGGAAGGCCCTGTTATTCTGAACCTTATCATGTATTATCTGTTTTTTGGCGTGCTGCTGTTTATAACCGGAAGAACAGGAATGTCCATCCTTATTGGTTCGATGCTGCTTGGTGCAGCGGGCCTGGCCAATTATTTTGTCCTGATGTTCCGATCATCGCCGATTCTGCCATGGGATCTTTTCTCAGTGGGTGTGGCAGCGACAGTGGCTGATAACTTTGAATATAAATTATCCGTAAGAGCATGCAACGTGATCCTGCTGATCCTGCTGCTCTGGTCATTGTGTCTGAAAATGCGGCTGAAGTTTAAGATGTCGAAGTTCCGCGGTGCCGGTATTGCTGTCATGTGCGCAGCATTCATGGGATTTTGCAGTTATGTTCAGACGGATGCGGCCATCAAAACATTTGATATGGATACAACCCTGTTTACGCCGACGGTTTATTATCGCAATAACGGATTGGCGCTGAGTTTTATCGTGAATCTCCGTTATCTGAAGATTGACAAGCCGGAGGGTTATTCACAGGAAGAACTGGCCAAAATCCAGGATGAGATATCCTCCGGGAACAGTGACAGCAATGTCAGTGCAGACAACATTGATCTGACGAAGAAGCCGAATATAATTGTTATTATGAATGAAGCATTTTCTGATCTGTCGGTGCTGGGGGATTATACAACGAATACAGAAGTGATGCCATTTATCAGTTCTCTTTCGGAGAACACCCAGAAGGGATGGATGTATTCTTCTGTTAAGGGCGGCAACACAGCCAATACAGAGTTTGAGTTTCTGACCGGACTCAGTATGTATTTTCTGCCCACAGGCAGTATCCCTTATCAACAGTATATCAAGTCGGAAGTGCCGTCACTGGCCAGTCAGCTGTCCTCTGTCGGTTATACATCTGTGTCCATGCATCCTTATTATCCAAAGGGGTGGAACAGAGATACGGTGTATGATGACCTGGGATTTGAAGAGAAATATTTTAAAGATGATTTTTCAAACCCTGAGATATTACGAACCTATATCAGTGACTGGACCACGTATCAGAAGATTATCAGTCGTTATGAAGAGAAGTCTTCTGACGAGAGGCTATTTGTGTTTGATGTGACGATGCAGAATCATGGCAGCTATGTCAAACGCTACAGCAATTTTATCCCGGATGTCAGTGTTGTGGGAGGCAGCGGCACTTATCTGAAGGCTACAGAACAGTATCTGTCATTGATCAAGCGTTCCGATGAAGCTTTCAAACAGTTGGTGGAATACTTTGAAAAGCAGTCAGAACCGACGATCATTATGATGTTTGGCGATCATCAGCCGGCAGATTACATTACCAATGTGGTAGACACCGGCAAAAAAACGGGCAGCAATGATGCGTTTGTCACTTCCATTGGAACAGGCAGTGACCGAAAGGAAAGATATATTGTGCCGTTTGTCATGTGGGCCAATTATGACATCAATGAAAGTCAGGGGGAAGAGACAAGTGCCAACTATCTGGCTGTACGTCTTTTGAAGGCAGCAGGGCTGCCGTTGACGGATTTTCAGAGTTATCTGTCTGATCTGCAGCAGAATGTTCCGTTTATCTCTGCACATGCATTGAAGGAAAATACAGGAACAGACTGTGGTGAAGAAGAAGCGGAAGCACTGCTGAAAAATTATAAGAAACTTTTATATAATGATCTGTTTGATACAAAACATCGGCTGCAGGCGTTTTATTCTTATGAATAATCGTCAAGTTGGCTATTGCCAAATAATCAAACTGGTGTTACAATGATTAAGATAGTATATTAACTTTAGCAAAGAGTGGGCGCAAGTCCACTCTTTGTACGTGTTAAGGAATCTTAATTCGGGAAGGAAGTGAGTTACATGGCAAAGAAAGATTATGAAAGCAGGACTGAGGCAATGCTCGTGCCGATCGTCGAGGCGAAAGGATTTGAACTTGTCGATGTAGAATGGGTGAAAGAAGGTGCCAACTGGTATCTGCGTGCCTATATTGACAAGGAGAACGGGATTACAGTAGATGACTGCGAAGAAGTCAGCCGGGCGCTCAGTGATTTACTGGATGAAGAGGACTTTATTTCGGAAAACTATATTCTGGAAGTCAGTTCACCGGGTCTTGATCGTCCTCTGAAGAAAGAGAAGGATTTTGCGAGAAGCATCGGCAAGGATGTTGAAGTGAAATTGTTCAAAGCAATTAATAAAGAAAAGGAATTCGTCGGTATTTTGAAAGCATACGATGAAGATACGGTGACACTGGAAATGGAAGATGAAACCGAGATGCAGTTTAAACGTTCCGATATTGCGCGCATCCGGCTTGCATTCTTCTTCTGATAGAACAGACATAGAGGAGGAATTTAAAAAAATGAATGAAGGTAAAGAGTTAATCAAGGCATTGGACGATATAGAAAAAGAGAAAGGCATCAGCAAAGATATTCTGCTTGAAGCTATTGAGAATTCTCTTGTCGCTGCCTGCAAGAATGAGTACGGCAAAGCAGATAACATCCGTGTGACTATGAATCGTGAGACAGGTGAAGTCAAAGTTTTTGCAGATAAGACAGTTGTAGAAGAAGTGGAAGATCCTGAAATGGAGATCAGTGTTGCGGATGCAAGACTCAAGAACAAGTTCTATGATCCGGGCGATATTGTTCATGTGGAGATCGTACCGAAGAATTTCGGACGTATTGCAGCACAGAAGGCAAAACAGGTCGTTGTCCAGAAGATTCGTGAAGAAGAAAGAAAGTCTTTATATAATGAATATTATGGTCGCGAGAAAGACATCGTAACAGGTGTTGTACAGAGATATAACGGCAAGAATATCAGTGTGAACCTGGGTAAGGTTGATGCGGTTCTGACAGAGAATGAACAGGTGAAGGGCGAAGTATTCAAGCCGACAGACCGTATCAAGCTCTATATTGTAGAAGTAAAGAATACAACAAAGGGACCGAAGGTCACTGTATCACGTACACATCCTGAATTGGTGAAGAGACTTTTTGAAGCAGAAGTAACAGAAGTCAGAGACGGTACAGTTGAGATCAAGAGCATTGCAAGAGAAGCAGGTTCCAGAACAAAGATCGCAGTCAGCTCCAACAATCCAAACGTTGATCCTGTCGGTGCATGTGTCGGTATGAATGGTGCCCGTGTCAATGCCATTGTTGATGAGCTTCGCGGTGAGAAGATCGATATCATCAACTGGAGCGAGGATCCTGCCGTTCTCATCGAGAATGCATTAAGCCCTGCAAAGGTTGTCTCTGTTGATGTGGATCCTGAAGAGAAGAGCGCAGCTGTTGTTGTTCCTGATTATCAGCTGTCACTGGCTATCGGCAAGGAAGGCCAGAATGCAAGACTGGCAGCTAAACTGACAGGCTACAAGATCGATATCAAGAGTGAATCCCAGGCTTACGGTTACTAAAAGGTGACGGCCATGAAGAAGATTCCTATGAGACAGTGTATCGGCTGTCAGGAAATGAAGAGCAAGAAAGAAATGATCCGTGTCATTAAAACGCCGGAAGATGAGATATGTATTGATGCAACAGGGCGCAAAAACGGACGCGGTGCCTATATTTGTCCGAAAAGTGAATGTCTGCAGAAAGCCATTAAGAACAGAGGCCTGGAACGTTCACTGAAGATGCAGATACCGAAGGAAGTTTACGGACAGCTGGAAGAGGAGATGAAGAATATTGACAGATAAAGCTTTATCAATGATCGGACTGGCGACAAAGGCAGGCAAGATCGCCAGCGGTGAGTTTGCAGTAGAATCTGCAGTCAGAAAGGGCAAGGCATGTCTTGTCATTATTGCATCGGATGCATCTGACAATACGAAGAAATCATTTAATGATATGGGTGCTTATTATCATGTGCCTGTATACATTTATGGAACAAAAGAAAGTCTCGGAACACATACGGGACGTGGATACAGGGCTTCACTGGCAGTACTTGATGCCGGTTTCGGAAAGTCCATCAGGAAACTTATTGATACAGGAATCAATCAGTGATTCCGCCATTTTAACGGAGGTAGCCTATGTCAAAAATCAGAGTACATGAATTGGCAAAGGAATTAAATAAAAGCAGCAAAGATGTCATCTATGCATTAAAGGGACATGGTGTGGATGTAGAGAGCCATATGAGCACCATTTCATCAGAGAATGCAGATAAGATTAGAAAGTTCTTTACACAGTCGGCAGCAAAACCGGCTCAGAAGCAGGAAACAAAGCCGGCTCAGGACAATAGAAACGCAGCACCACGCCGCAATAACAATGTCCAGGGGGGTATGGACAGCCGCGGTAATTACAGCACACCATCAAGAGACAATGGCAGCCGCGACGGCCAGAACAGAGGTTATAACCGCGATGGTCAGAATAGAAACGGCGGTCGTGACGGTCAGAACAGAAGCTTTAACCGCGACGGCAATGGCCAGAACAGAAGCTTTAACCGTGATGGCAACGGTCAGAACAGAAGCTTTAACCGCGATGGCAACGGTCAGAACAGAAGCTTTAACCGCGACGGCAACGGCCAGAACAGAAGCTTTAACCGCGACGGCAACGGCCAGAACAGAAGCTTTAACCGCGACGGCAACGGCCAGAACAGAAGCTTTAACCGCGATGGCAACGGTCAGAACAGAAGCTTTAACCGCGACGGCAACGGCCAGAACAGAAGCTTCAATCGCGACGGCAACGGTCAGAACAGAAGCTTTAACCGCGACGGCAACGGTCAGAACAGAAGCTTTAACCGCGACGGCAACGGCCAGAACAGAAGCTTCAATCGCGACGGCAATGGCCAGAACAGAAACGGCAGCCGTGACAACAGAGGTCAGGGTGGTAGAAACGGCGGCCGTGACGGCAAGTTCAATCTTGACAGTGCCATCAACAAAGAAGTTGTTATGACAAAGGATACAACAAGAGAAAACCGCAGAAACTACAAGGACAACAAAGATCGTGACAACCGCCGTGATGATAGAGATTTTGAAGGAAGAAATACATCCAGAAACGGCAAGAACAATAATAAGAACAACAATAACAATAAAAACACAATGCGTAAGAAGCCTGTCAATGCACAGCCAAAGCCGGAACCGGTTGTAGAGAAGGTAACAAGCATTGAACTGCCTGAGACAGTAACAATCAAAGAATTGGCAGATAAGATGAAGATTCCGGCAGCTCAGATCATCAAGAAGCTTTTCCTTGAAGGTAAGATGCTTAATGTGAACTCAGACATCACATATGATGAGGCAGAAGAAATTGCACTTGAATATGATATTCTCTGTGAACATGAAGTTGTTGTGGATGTTATCGAAGAGATGCTGAAGGAAGAGGAAGAAAATGAAGAAGATCTTCAGCCAAGACCACCGGTTGTCTGCGTTATGGGTCACGTTGACCATGGTAAGACATCTATCCTTGATGCTATCCGTAAGACAAGTGTTACATCCGGAGAAGCCGGCGGTATTACACAGCACATTGGTGCCTATGTTGTTGAAGTCAGTGGTCAGAAGATCACATTCCTGGATACACCTGGACATGAAGCTTTCACAGCCATGCGTTTAAGAGGTGCACAGTCTACAGATATCGCAATCCTTGTTGTTGCAGCTGATGATGGTGTTATGCCTCAGACAATTGAAGCCATTAACCATGCCAAAGCAGCAGAAATCGATATTATTGTTGCAATCAACAAGATTGATAAGCCGAGTGCCAATATTGACCGTGTTAAACAGGAACTGACAGAATATGGTCTGATTGCAGAGGACTGGGGCGGTACAACCATTATGGTACCTGTTTCCGCACATACAGGTGAAGGTCTTCAGGATCTGCTGGATATGATCCTTCTGGATGCTGAAGTGAAAGAATTAAAGGCGAACCCTAATAGAAAGGGTCGTGGCCTGATTCTTGAAGCACAGCTGGATAAGGGCCGTGGTCCTGTGGCAACCGTGCTGGTTCAGAAAGGTACACTGAATGTTGGTGATAATGTAACTGTTGGTACTGCATTTGGTAAGATCAGAGCAATGATTGATGATAAGGGGCGCCGTGTAAAGAAAGCCGGTCCGTCTACACCTGTAGAGATTCTTGGTTTGAATGAAGTGCCTCAGGCTGGTGAAGTCTTCATTGCAACAGATACTGAAAAAGAAGCCCGTACAATGGCTGAGACATTTATCGCCACAAAACGTGAGAAGATGCTGGCTGATACAAAATCCAAATTATCTCTGGATGGTCTGTTTGATCAGATCCAGGCAGGTCAGATCAAAGATCTGAATATCATTGTCAAAGCCGATGTTCAGGGTTCTGTAGAAGCTGTGAAACAGAGTCTTGCAAAACTTTCCAATGATGAAGTGGCTGTCAAGGTTATTCACGGCGGTGTTGGTGCCATCAATGAATCTGATGTTACATTGGCTTCTGCATCCAATGCGATCATTATCGGTTTCAATGTTCGTCCGGACAATCAGGCGAAGATTATTGCAGAACAGGAAAAAGTCGATCTGCGTCTGTACAGAGTCATCTACAATGCCATTGAAGATATCGAAGCTGCTATGAAGGGTATGCTTGAACCGACATTCGAAGAGAAGATCATCGGCCATGCAGAAGTGCGTCAGACATATAAGGTATCCGGTGTCGGCACCATCATCGGCGGTTATGTTCAGGATGGTAAGATCGTTCGTAACTGCAAGGTACGTCTCTTAAGAGATAATGTTGTTATTCATGAAGGTGATCTTGCATCTCTGAAGCGTTTCAAAGATGACGTGAAAGAAGTTAATTCCGGCTATGAATGCGGTATGTCCTTTGAGAAATATAACGATATTAAGGAAGGCGATCAGATTGAAGCTTTCGTTATGGAAGAAGTGCCGAGATAGGAGTATATAGATGAGAAAGAACAGTATAAAGAATACGCGTATCAATGGTGAGGTTCAGAAGGAACTGAGCCGTATTATCTCCCGTGAGATTAAAGATCCGCGTATCAGTCCGATGACCAGCGTTGTTGCTGTGGAAGTAGCACCGGATCTGAAACAGTGCAAAGCTTATATCAGCGTGCTGGGCGATAAAGATGCACAGGATGCAACACTGGCAGGACTTAAAAGTGCCATTGGTTTTATCCGCCGTGAGCTTGCACGGACTGTGAACTTAAGAAATACACCTGAAATTCATTTTGTTTTGGATCAGTCGATCGAATACGGCGTCAATATGTCAAAACTGATTGACGATGTTGTTCGTTCAGATGAAGGAAAAGAACATGAAGGAGAAGAGGACAATGAATAATATTCTGTCCTGCCTGGAAGGGGTCCGAACAGTCATTATTGCCGGTCATACAAGACCGGATGGTGACTGCGTCGGCGCCTGTATGGGCCTCTGGCATTATCTCAGGGATAATTATCCTGAGATTGAGGCAGATGTCAGACTGGAACCGGTTCCGGAAAGCTATAAAGTGATTGCCGGTGTTGAGCAGATTATTGGCAGCTATGAAGATGATAAGGTCTATGATTTATTTATTGCACTGGATGCCAGTGACAAAGGGCGTCTTGCCGGAGCGCAGAAATATTTTGATACGGCAAAACACAGGATCTGTATTGACCATCATATCAGCAATCCGGGCTATGCCGATGAGAATATGATCGTGTCGGATGCCAGTTCAACCTGCGAAGTACTGACAGGGCTGATGGCAATGGAGGCTATTTCTTATGATGCAGCAGTGGCATTGTATATTGGTATTATTTGTGACACCGGTGTGTTCAAATACAGCAATACAAGTCATCATACAATGGATATGGCCGGCTGCCTGATGGAAAAAGGCATTCCGTATTCAGATCTCATTGATGATGTTTTTTACCGCAAAAGTTATAAGCAGAATAAAATTTTGGGCTATGCCCTGCAGAAATGTCGACCTGTTCTTGACAATCGAATGATCGTGTGTGTGCTTGAAAAACCGGAGCTGGACCGTTTGGGTGCAGGACATGGTGATCTGGAAGGTATTATCGATCAGCTGCGTCTGACAAGGGACATTGAGGTGGCACTGCTTGCATCAGCCTCCGACACAGAGGCAAACACTTATAAATTCAGTATGAGATCCAATCATTTCGTGGATGTTGCAGCGGTTGCAGGCAAATTTGGCGGCGGCGGCCATGTGCGCGCAGCGGGATTTTCAGCAGTGGGCGATATCAATGAAATTTATCATACAGCAGAAGCATTAATAAAGGAGCAGCTGGATACATGTACGATGGAATGATTAATGTTTGCAAGGAAAAAGGTTTTACATCCCATGATGTTGTAGCAAAACTCAGGGGAATCCTTCATCAGAAGAAAATCGGCCATACGGGTACGCTGGATCCGGATGCAACAGGGGTTCTGCCGGTCTGTCTCGGCAAAGGAACAAAGCTCTGTGATATGATCACAGACCGGGACAAGACTTATCGCGCGGTGATGATGCTTGGTAGAACTACCGATACACAAGATATTTCCGGACAGATTCTTACTGAAAAGGCTGTGAATGTCGATGAGCGTGAGGTCAGAGATGTAGCGGTTTCTTTTGTTGGTGATTATATGCAGATACCGCCGATGTATTCTGCTATTAAGGTAGATGGCAAAAAGTTATATGAGCTGGCCAGGGCCGGTCAGGAAGTTGAACGAAAGGCCAGACATGTGGTGATTAATGCCCTGAATATCACAGAAATACAGCTGCCTTATGTCACAATGGAGGTCTCATGTTCCAAAGGCACGTATATTCGTACACTGTGTCAGGATATTGGCGAGAAACTGGGCTGTGGTGCCTGCATGACGGAACTTGTCCGTTTAAAAGTGGGGGCATTTGATATTGCACATGCATGGACACTTGCTCAGATTCAGGAAATGGCTGCCTGCGGTGAAGAAGAAGTGCGCAGACATATTGTGCCTGTCGAAGAAATGCTTTCGGATTATCCGGAATTCAAAACGACAGATGCATTTTCGGATAAAATGCTTGCCAACGGCAACTGGCTGCCAAGGGAACAGGTTGCAACCTCCGGCGGTGATGCGTCCGCTGTACTCAAAGACGGAATGCAGGTGCGCATGTACAGCAGCACAGGTAATTTTACGGCGATTTATCAGTATGTGGCCGTCAAAAACAGCTTAAAAAATATAAAAATGTTTGTATAGAGGTAGCATTGGTCATGATTTATTTTAGAGGAACAAAGGATATCCATCTTGATCACACCGTGGTTGCCCTTGGAAAATTCGACGGACTGCATAGGGGACATCAGCTTTTGATCAATAAATTAAAAGAATATGGCAAAAAGGGTTTTCAGACCGTTGTCTTTACTTTTGACTTTCATCCGATGAGTCTGCTGACCGGAAAGAAACAGTCGCTGATTTATACAAAAGAAGAGCGGCTTCGCATTGTGGAAGAAATGGGGATCGATGTATTGATCGAGTATCCCTTTACCCAGGAGACAGCGCATATGATGCCTGAAGATTTTGTGCGGGATGTACTTGTGAGAGATATCGGTGCAAAGGTGATTGTCGTTGGAGATGATTTCCATTTCGGATACCAGAGAAGTGGTGATGTCTCGTTTTTGAAAAAGCATGCGGCAGCGTATGGTTATGTTGTTGATAACTGTGAAAAACTGTGTGTACACGGCGAAGAGATCAGCTCAACAATGATTAGAGGCTATATTGCAGAGGGCAGAATGGAGACGGTCACAGAACTTCTCGGACGTCCGTATGAGATTAATGGAAAAGTTATTCCGGGAAAAGCCAATGGAAGAAAAGTTGATATGCGGACAGCCAATCTGGCGCCAGATGACATTAAACTGCTGCCGCCGGAAGGTGTATATGCATCGGTTGTTCAGATTGAAGGTATGGAAGGAAAGTACTATGCGCTGACGAATATCGGTCGCAATCCGACAGTTGGAGATCATAATGAACTTCGTATAGAAACCCATGTTGTTGAGTTTTCAGGCGATTTATATGATCGGATGATCACTGTGCGCATTTATCAGAGACTGCGGGATGAACACAAATTTGCCAGTCTGGAAGAAGTGAAGGTACAGGTCATGAAGGATCAGGAAAAGGCCATGGCCTATTTTAAAGAACATCATATCTGATGAAGGTGTATAAAGGACGCTCAGGGGAGTCTTCAAAAAAAGAACTGAAACAGAATTCTGCGTTAAGGACAGAAGTGTTTCGGTTCTTTTTTATTTTGTAACTGTTCAGAGACAAGCAAATTTCAAAAAACAGGTATAAAATGCTTGCATTTTTAAGAATGTTTTTGAAATTTTATTTGGCGGATACGCCACACCGACGAAATGCGTAGCATTTTGGAGGTTGTCTCTGAACAGTTACTTTATTTTTATATAGCATATAAAGACATGCCATACATTCAGAGTCAGGCGATTGAAGTAAAAGAAAGCACTCAGGAAAATAAAACCAAACATATTTTCGAAAACATATGTTTACAAATGCGAACATATGTGCTAAAATGAATGGGAACATATGTTTTTTGAAAGGGCGGTAGGACATGGAGACGATATGGGACAGTCATCTGAATGAGAAACTGCGTATTTTGGCTGATGCAGCCAAGTACGATGCGGCCTGCACTTCTTCCGGCGTGGACAGGAAGAATGGCAGCATGGGAACAGGCAATGCAGTGGCTTGTGGTATCTGTCATAGTTTTTCTGCAGACGGAAGATGCATTTCTCTGCTGAAGATCCTGTTAACTAATGACTGCTGCTATGACTGTGTTTATTGTGTCAACAGAGTCGGTAATGATACAGAGCGGGCGACATTTAGCCCGGACGAGGTATGTACATTGACCATGGGTTTTTATCGTAGAAACTATATAGAAGGTCTGTTCCTCAGTTCGGCCGTTTACAGGAATCCGTCTTATACGATGGAGCTGATCTATGAGACAGTTCTGCGGCTGCGCACAGTGTATCATTTTCATGGCTATATCCATGTGAAAGCGATTCCGGGAGCTGATCCTCAACTCATCCAGCAGACAGGCTTTCTGGTGGACAGGATGAGTTGTAATCTGGAACTGCCGACAGCAGAGGGGCTGCGGAGCCTGGCTCCGAATAAGCCCCGCAGACAGCTTTTGAAGCCTATGCGGCAGATTCAACAGCAGATTACTGTTTCGAAGCACGAAGTGGCGCTGTACCGGCATGCACAGCCCTTTGTGCCGGCAGGACAGAGTACCCAGATGATTATAGGAGCAACAGGGGAGTCGGATTATCAGATTATGAGTGTATCAGAGGCGCTTTATGGCAGATTTAAGATGAAACGAGTTTTCTATTCCGCGTATGTGGGTGTGAATGAGGATAGTCGATTACCGGCGGTGGGGACGCTGCCGCCGCTTTTGAGGGAACATCGTCTGTATCAGGCAGACTGGCTGATACGGTTTTATGGTTTTAAGGCAGCAGAACTTCTGAGTAAGAGACAGCCGAATTTCAATCTGCTGCTAGATCCAAAGTGCGATTGGGCGGTCAGACATCTGGAGGCTTTTCCTGTGGAGGTGATGACGGCGGATTATTATCAGCTGCTGAGAGTGCCGGGGCTTGGTGTGAACAGCGCCAGGAGGATCTGTCGTGCCAGGAGGTATGGCGGGCTGCGATTTGAGGATCTGAAGAAGATGGGGGTTGTACTGAAGCGGGCGATGTACTTTATTACTTGTCAGGGAAGAGTTTATATGCCTTTCAGAATGGATGAACGGTTCATTACAACGAATCTTCTTGGATTAAAGGAGCGTCTGCCGGAGAATGTTGTTCGCTCCGGGGATACATTCAGACAGTTGGATCTGTTTGATGATTTTCACTTGCAGATGCCGGTGGAGCAGGAGGATAAGCGGCAGGTATTGACCGGACAGCTTTGATAGGGAGTGACTTGGAATGGAACAGAATAAGAGAATGCGTATTCTGATGTGTCAGAACAGTACAGAAGGTATTTTGTGCGGCGTGTATGAAGCTTTCACAAGCAGGTATGGCCATGCCTGGCAGAAGCTGGCGGTGGGCCCTTATGTGAACGGTGATCTGTTTTCGGATATTTATTCGGTAGAAGTGAATACAGAGAAGGCCGGGAAGGTTGTGAAGGCCATTATAAGCAAGATTTCGGAGGAGGCATGGTATCTGGTACACATGGCGTCGGAGGCGGACAGTCAGGAGAAGGGAGAGATTATCTACAGATTTCTTATTTTGGCCTTTGCCAATGGCAGGAAGGTTTTGAATGCGATGTCCATACCGGAAGTGATGGGACTGCATCAGCTGTCAAGAAGTGTCTTGAGGGAGACACAGCATTTATATGGTTTTCTGAGATTTCAGGAACTTCAGAACTACATTCTGTATGCCAGACTGGTTTCGAAGCATCATGTGGGAATGTTTCTAGCGGAACATTTTCAGGACAGGCTGCCCATGGAGCATTGGGTGATCCATGATGTGGAACGGGATGAAGTCTGGATTTACAGAGCAGGTGAAGACTGGTTTTATATCCGTCATCCGGACTTCAGACAGGATCCGCAGATGATGTTGTCTTTATCGGAATATGCTTTTACAGAATGGTGGAAGACGTTTACGGAGAGTGTGGCTATTCTGGAGAGAAGAAATCCGAAACTGCAGATGCAGATGTTGCCGAAGCGTTACTGGAAGTATATGCCGGAGATGTTTACAAATCCGGGAAGATAAAGTATAATACTTGTGATTTAAGTATTGCAGCAGGGAGGCTTTAGCAACATGAGAAAAATCATTCTGGCATCTGCATCACCAAGACGCAGTGAGTTGATGAAACAGGCCGGTCTGGACTTTGATGTATGTGTCAGTACAAAGGAAGAGAAGAAAGGGCCGTGGGAACCTGAAGAAATGGTCAGACGGCTTTCAAGACAAAAGGCGCAGGATGTGGCTGAACGTTATGCGGAAGACTGCATTATCGTTGGAGCGGATACTGTTGTATCATGTGATCAGGAGATACTCGGGAAGCCGGCGAATGATCAGGATGCTTTCAGGATGCTTCATATGCTGCAGGGACGAACCCATGAGGTGTATACGGGTGTTACAGTGATTGAAGGCAGTGCAGATGTAAGGAAAGAAACAGTATTTGCGGAGAAGACGGAAGTCACAATGTATCCGATGACGGATAAGATGATCTGGGATTATATCAGAACAGGTGAACCGGCAGATAAGGCAGGCGCTTATGGCATTCAGGGAAGAGCAGCTGTATTTATTCGGTCTATTCATGGAGATTACAATAATGTCGTAGGACTGCCGGTGGCAGCTCTGTGGCAGTATTTGAACAGCGGCAAGGAGGAGAATGATGCTACATTATAGTGTTGATAATGAGCTGATGTCTGATCTTTACCGGGATTATCGCCAGATGAAGGGGGCTGAATATGCACAGCTCCATGAACTTGGTGAGCATTATCTTTCGCTGATTGAAGGCTACGATTTGGAAGAGAGTACGATCAAGACGCTTCAGGGACTTGTACAGTTTGAAACTGAAGAAGAATTGGAAAGCGTTGAAAACGGTATTGTACACGGCTATTTGACTGCGAAAGCAGCATTAAGAAAAGAACAGGCGGAATACAAAGAGTTTGTACGGATGTTCGACGGTGAGGAGCAGCAGGCATTAAATGGCCTGTCAGAGTATGTTGTTGGACAGAAGAAGATTCCGTACAAGATTAAGAACAGAATATTGCATGTGGATGTATTGAGTACACCTGCGATGTCTCTGGAACTGGATTTTGCAGATGTATTGATTGAAGACGGCAGACATCCGCGAGAAATTCTCATTACACATCTTTCCGGTGAATGTTTTGAACGAACGGAGACTGTGAAAGGCGAGAATGGTGCAGAAGAAAAGGTCAGTGTACCGTATTATCGTCTGTCATTTGTCAATGGTCTTTCAGAGGGACCTTATCAGGCGAAGGAGAGTTCTTTTGTCTTTAGAAGTCTGAAAGGTTCACTGCATTTATATAATTATGATTCGGCGATGGAGCCGTTGGATGTCGATGCGGATAAATTGCCATGGAGGATCCTGATGCATCCTTTGAAGGCAATGCTTGAGAAGGCACAGATACTTGGTGTTGAGTCGCTTGACAAGGATGAGCTGCGTGCCCTTCCGCTGCTGTGTGTGTTTTACGAGCTGATACAATTCTACCTGGCACCAACGACAGAAGCGGGTATAGGGAAGAGCCTGATCCGTTTTGATGAAGATGCAGCGGAGAATTTTGCATTCAGTCAGAATGATCTGGAGGCAGCATGTGAATATCTGACCCCTTATGGTTTGGAGGAACTGACGGGATGGCTGCATAAGGCTATTGATGAGCGGGCAGCTTTCTGCCGTTATTGGATACAGTTTGCTTCCATGAAGAAAGCAGAAACATTATACGGCGTTTTGACAGATATATTGGACACTTGCAGCCAATATTACGAGAAAAGAGTGCTGCCATTATCATGCCGTAAGCATCATGGTGCCGTACGGCGGGCGCTGAATGAGTATTTCTGCAGACATAAGTGGAGAGGCGAATACCCGTATTACAGACGTGTAGAACCATCCAGTTTTCTGGAAGTGTCCAATGTTTATAAGCGCATGTACACCTATATCAATGAGAAACAGAAGGCATTTTATGTGGATTTCATTGAGGGTGTCACGGAGAATAGTTACAGCATAACGGCAGTTGCGGGATATGTACTGCTGAAAGACGGAGAGAACGCACGGGATTACAGAGCCCTAAATGGATATTTTCTTGACGGCGGCCGACGCAACAGTCATATTGTCGGGCAGATTACGATTAATGATATGATGAATGCGGATCAGGTGATTGAATTACTGAACACGATGATGCAGGATATTATGCGGGAGTTTGCTCAGAAGAGACAATAGACGCGATCAGTTATATTTTAGAATATTTGCGACAGATAAAACCTTACTAATTTTCAGGAGAATAACTGACAATCAGTAAGGTTTTTAGTCTATACGGAGAGCGGGGAGTATATGATGCTGAATTTGGAACAAATAAAAAGAGAACTGAAAAAGTATAATTTTGCATATGAGGAGAATGTACTGCCGGTACATGCAAACGGACATTATTTTTTATATGGTTTTTATGAGAAGGGGATAGCTATATTTGCACTCCGGCCTGATTGGACGATTGATGAGGGGGCTCTTCTTCCATGGGGAGATGTGTTGTCGCTCAAGGTGAAAAAGAGTTTGCTTTTTGAGAATACAATAGATATTTTAACGAAAAAGATGAATATATCCATGAAGATCATGAAATCGACGGGTGGATGTTCATGGATAAAAGAGAATTTGAAGAAGCTTGAAAATCTGAATTATTATCAAAATCTTTCATTTGCATTTGGTGGGGCGGAGAAAGCTGATGATAATTGTGCAGCGTCAAGAGCGGGTCAAAAGAAAGCGCAGGAGCGAGAAAATACAACTGAGATTGTAGAGAAAATTTACCGGAAAATGACGGAATATACAGCAGCCCCGATGGTGAGTTTTGAACTCGAAGAAGGGGATGCAGGTCTTTTTGACTGTAAGATTGGCGGCGCTTATTATGTGCCTGAGGGAGAACATCGATTGGAGAACAGCAGAACAGGCGAGGAATTGTATCTGCTGGCGCAGGTGAATTTTGCCCAGATTCCGCATTTGCCGGATTATCCTGAACAGGGGGTGATGCAGATATTGATCAGCAGCGAAGATATGTATGGATGCAATTTTGATGATGGCTATGACCAGACAGGGTGGTGCATACGTTACTATGAAACATTGCCGGAGCGGGCAGAGAAATCATGTATTCATGAACCTGACTGGCATGAAGATACAGCGCTTCCTATGGAGAGAGCGGTAACATACCGTTTGAAACCTACTAAAATTGTTCAGACGATGCCTTTTGACGATGTGAATTTCTGGCCGGCCGCAGATACTTGTCTGGATAGGGAGCTGCGGGGATATCTTGAGAATGACGATGTTATGGATGGCTTGTGTGATATGTATGAGGAATATATGTGTCAGGTTGGTGGTTATCCGTTTTTTACACAATCTGATCCCAGAAGTGTCGACGATGGTGAGATATTATTATTTCAGTTGAACAGTGTGAAGGATATTATGTGGGGAGATGCCGGTGTCGCAAATTTCTTTATTGACAGAGAAGCACTGAAGAACAGAGATTTCAGCCATGTTATGTATAACTGGGATTGCTATTAATGAGTGTCAGCTTCCAAAACAATAAGGTGCATTGAGTAATTGCAAAATAACTAAAATACTAAGACTTTCAAAATGCGACAGGTAGGTGATACATACTAAGATAATGGGGTGATATTCATATTGTATCTTCACATTCCGGTACAGTATCATACATTGAATGATAAGATGTACTGGGATGTGCTTTATAAGCAGCAATAAACACAATAAAATGTTTTATTAAAAAACTGTTGACAATTCGAAATGGGAGTGGTATCATAATCAAGCTGTCAGCGAGAACAACGCGAAACAGCACAGATTCCATCAGATCAGAAAGAAATTTGAAAATAAATGAAAAAAGTTGTTGACAAACTTCTTCCAGTTTGATAAAATAGATAAGCTGCTTCAAACGAGCAGTAACGAACTTTGATAATTGAACAACAAAACAATCCCGAAAATTCCTAAAAAGAATTTTTAAGAACACAAACCAAAGTAAAACGGGAAGAGATAACAGCTAGCT